>JBCBZF010000285.1:0-7095 GCA_039815525.1 Bacteroidota bacterium
CTGATTCAGCCCGTTTGTCCCATCATTTTCTGTACCGCTTACGACCAATTTTATCAGGAAGCATTTCAAACCAATGGCATCGCTTATTTATTGAAACCATACGACGAAGATGCCTTTCAAACCGCCTGGCAAAAGTATGAACGACTGTTTGCCCAGGAGCAGAAACAAAGTTTACCACCTGACTGGCTGGAGACTATTCGACAATTGGCAAAACAGGGAGGAAAACGCTTCAAAAGCAGCTTTACCGTCAGAAAGCGGGATGGGATTTTTATTCTGAAAAGCAAAGAAGTGGCATATTTTCAGGCGCAGAAAGACTTTGTCATGGCATTTGATTTTTCTGGCAAAAAGCATCTCCTCAGTGAGAGGATTTCCGGCCTTGAAACCAGTCTGGATCCGCATCAGTTTTTCCGGATCAATCGCAGTGAAATGATCCAGTTTGATGCGATCATCAAGTTTGACCCTTTCTCTAAAAGTAAACTGGGGATAACCATTCGACCGCAGGAAGAGATCCTGTATACTGCTGCAAGCCGTACACCAGATTTTCGGGAATGGATCAATCAGCGATAAGGTCCGCCAGAATATGTTTCAGGCCAAACTCTGTACTGGTGTAGATGTGGAAACAAGCGGGCGGAAGCCAATCGACAGCTCCCTGCATAGAAGCCTGGGCCAGGAAAATATGCGTTGTAGCTAAGTTCGCTTGCATGATTTTACGGGCAATTGCCTGTTCGTATGCGCGCAGTTCTCCCTGCCCAAATAATGGCCAGCAATCCGTGCAATCTAGTTCGGAAATCTGTGGATGTTTCCCCGCTACATCAGCTTCGTGTCTAAGCAAACCAAGACTGGATTCTCTGGTGGAGGCTGCGGTAAATGCAAGGACAATAGCCGTCAGATTCTGAACCAACCAGCTCGCCATTGGTTGGTCGATTCGATGGACTGGCCGTTCACTTTTTTGTAATCCTTCACACTGCGGTCCAAAAGTAGAGCAAGTGCAAATGATCATGTCCGTATTTGTGGAAAGGAGAGCTCGAATGTCATCTGAAAACTGTTGTCGGACATTCGGATCATCGACGCCTTTGGTCAAGGCTTCAGTCAGAATGGACTCATTGACATGATGAACAATTTCCACCTCAATCTCCAGCTTTTCAAGCAATTGATTGAAGCGATTGATATGAGAAGCCGAGGTGTGATAAAAAGTAATCATAGATAACTCAACCACCATTTGTCGCGGTTTCCCGCTTTGTACTGCATATACTTTTTGCAAAAAGGGTAACATAACAGCACCACGCCAATCCAAATCAGATAAACAATACCAAGTGGATAGCCATAGGTCGTCATATCGCCACTGTAAAACATCTGATGAGGTGTCAGAATCATGCGCCTCCAGTCATCGCCAGTCAGAATGAGCCCCAATATTGCTCCAGTATGGATAAACAGCACGTGGAGGAAATAGTAGAAAAGTGGCACCCGACCGTAAACCAGAAAGAAATCAGTCAGACGGTTTTTCCACTTTTCAGAAAATACCAGCAACAACAAAGCCGGGCCAAGGGTGATGAGGGTAAACAAAAGGGAAGGAGGATATTTGGTCACATTGATGAAGGAAAGTAAGCTATATACTGCATTGCGCTGAACTTCCCAGGCTACCGGATCTCCATATACATTGACTGCCCGGATCACGCCAAAGGCGAAAATGGCACCCAGCCCCATTCGGATGAGCCATGGTTTGCGCTCTGATGCTGGAAAATCCTTTTGGTACAAACTCCCCAAACAGTATCCGAGAATCATGATGCCCAGCCATGGCAAAAACGGATAGAAGAACCCAATCACGCGGGTTTCACTAATGGGCAGAAACTGAAATTGGTGGGTGAGATACCAGAGGATGGCCAGCGGGGAATAGCCTTCTACCTGAATCCTGTCGAGAAAATTGTGCCCAAACAGTATCAGCAGACCGATGATAAACAGTCCTTTCCATGGCAGTCGAATCAACATTGCCATGATGATCATACACAATCCAATCGCCCAGAGAACCTGGAGATTGATGAAGTGATACAGTGGATCAAACCACCAGATCAGATTGTTCAGAACAATTTCAAGTACGATCAGCCAAAGGCCACGGGTCCAAAGGAAACGAGACAATTCTGGCCGGGACTTTTTCTGTCCGGATAAATAGGCGGAAGTACCAGCCAGAAAGACAAAAACCGGTGCGCAGAAGTGGGTGATGAAGCGGGTGAAAAACAGAATTGGCGTCGTGGTCTCCATATCGGTAGGATCGGAGATCATCGAACCAAAGTGAAAATAGTCCCGGGTGTGATCCAGTGCCATGATCACCATGACGATACCACGCAGCAGATCAATCGATTCAATGCGTGTGTGTTTTAGGTCACTCATTGTGGATCGGTTAAAGGAAGATGAGCCTAAAATAAAGTGTACAGAAATTAGGTTTTTGGTGTAAAACTGCCAATGTGACGAATGAGTCTTTGTAGTTGATTGGTGATGTTATTCCGCTTCAAACACCCACTTGAAATAAGCTGCGCCTAAATTCCATGCCCATTTTCCTTCCTGATCAAGCTGGGCGATCTCTCCTGGCAAAAACCATCCCACTTCTGATACTTCTGGTCCAAGTTGGAACGGAATCGGATCTGCATGATCAATTTCCTCGACCCAGACGTCCATGAGCGAATTGCCGATCTGGAAACGCTTGAGGCGAAGTTTGGCTTTTACTGGTAATTCATAACCAAGCTCTTCAAGCAACTCTCTTTGCAGTGCCGTCCGGCTGTCATCCCCACTGGTGGCAGATCCACCAGTCGCGGCCCAAAAACCCTGTTTATTTTGCGTGCGCTCAGAGCGCTTTTGGATCATGAATTGTCCCTTTGCATTCCTCATCCAAAAGTGCACCACCAAATGAAAACGACCTTCCGGCATGGGCTGTCCACGGTACAGCTTTTCACCAGTCAGATTCCCCGCTTCATCATATAGATCCCATTGCTCCCTTGAATATGGCTTGTATTGATATAAAGCTTCTCTCTCTTCTCTCCGTTGTAGCTGAAAGCCCTGCCGGATAAGCAAGCGGCTGGAGGCCTGATTGTTATGATTGGTCCAGGCATTGATCGCTGAAAAACCCAATGTTTCCAGGCCAAATTTGACCACTGCCTGGACTGCCTCAACCATCAATCCCTTTTTCTGCTTGTCAGGAATGAGCTCATAGCCAATATCTGCCAGGTCTTTCGCTAAATTCCACAAGCAAATTGTCCCGATGGGTTGCTGATTGTCTTGCTCAATGATGACCCAATAATACCAGCTCTGACCATTGCCTCGGATGAGTTTTTGGACTGATTCTTCAGCTGCCGTAAAATTGGCGGGTGCTTCGCGTCTCAGGTAACGATTGACCTGTGGATCTGTCCTGATCTGAAAAATGAACGCTGTGTCAGGGGCGGTGATAGCGCGAAGCTGTAGACGCTGAGTGCTAAGAGATGGGATGTGATTGTTGGACATGGCGGCGGATTAGGCTGGCAAATCAACGTAATTACCGGGACATTTTCTGGAAAATTTGTAGGTTGAGAAAGAGGTGAGGTTTCCATGTGAAAAACCATTGCCCTCGGATACGGACTACTTTGCTACATGAATCTTTCCAAAATTCTTGCGCCCCAACCGCTGCCATTCACCTATGCTGAATGGAAAAGTAAACCATTTGCAGAGCGGGTCAGGATGCTGTGTGTGGCCTGGGCCACACAGGGATATGGTGCACCTGTTTCAGCTTATGTTTTTTACGTGCTGAAAATTGGCTTTTATCTCGCTGGCTGGTTGTTTTTTTGCAGCTTTTCCAGTGCATTGGGTGGCGTGGGAGAAATTGCAAATTGGTGGTTTCAGCCGGAAGCGCTTGAGAAATTTGTGCTGTGGAGCATATTATTTGAAGTCCTGGGACTTGGTTGTGGGAGTGGACCGCTGACAGCGCGTTACTTTCCGCCCATGGGCGGGGTGCTGCATTTTGCCCGACCCGGCACCATTAAGCTTCCCCTCTTTCAGAAACTGCCCATTATCGGCGGGGACAAAAGAAGCGTTCTGGATGTGCTCTTGTATGTTGCCTTGTTGGGCAGCCTGCTGCGGGTCTTGCTGGCCTCCGTCGCAACTCCAGAATTGATTCTACCCGTTGTGGTGTTGATTCCGATTCTGGGAATACTGGACAAAACCATCTATCTGGCTGCCCGTTCAGAACATTATCTGATCGCACTGATTTGTTTTCTCTTCGTGGGAGAAGAAATCGCAGCTGCTAAAATTGTCTGGCTGGCCATTTGGTGGGGGGCTGCGACCTCCAAAGTCAATCGCCATTTTCCCGCAGTGGTCTGTGTCATGATCAGCAATCACGCTGTTTTGCGCTTTCCCTGGTTACGGCGAAAACTGTATAAAAATTATCCGAACGACCTGCGGCCCAGTCGTCTGGCCGCCAGTATGGCTCACATTGGCACCCTGACCGAATATGGCTTTCCTCTGTTGCTGATTTTTGGCGGGGGCGGCCCTCTGACGACGGCAGGCTTGGTCATCATGTTTGGTTTTCATCTCTACATCACCTCGAGCTTCCCAATGGGCGTTCCGCTGGAATGGAATGTGATCATGGTCTATGGGGCTTTCCTCCTGTTTGGCCATCATGCTGAAGTGTGGATGTTCAGTCTGCAAGCCCCGCTTCTGATTGCCATTCTGACCAGCTCATTGCTACTCGTGCCGATTCTTGGGAATCTCTTTCCCAAATGGGTGTCTTTCCTCCTCTCGATGCGTTACTATGCAGGGAATTGGGCCTACAGTGTCTGGTTGTTCAAAGGGGATTGTGAAGAAAAATTGGACGAAGGACTAATGTGCTCATCCAGTACGGTGCATCGTCAGCTATGTCGCTTTTATGATGGAGAAACGGCCGAAACATTGGTTTCAAAAGTAATTGCTTTCCGGTCCATGCACCTGCATGGGAGGGCCTTACAACTGCTGGTGCCCGAAGCAGTGGATGACATAGAATCCTATACCTGGCGGGATGGCGAATTGATTGCCGGCGTAGCCTTGGGCTGGAACTTTGGAGATGGCCATCTGCACAATGAACGCTTGTTGCAAGCCATTCAAAAACGTTGTGATTTTGCCCCGGGGCAGCTTCGCTGCATTTTTGTGGAGTCCCAGCCGGCAGTGAATCGCTATATGGCCTGGCGGATCGTAGATGCCCATGATGGTGAGTTGAAGCGAGGGAAGGTTTCTGTGAAGGAACTGGAAGCCCTACAACCCTTTCCGGTGGCGGCAACCCAGGCCTGAGTAAATACTGATTTATTTTCGTTTCTTATCCCTTGAGAGATCACGAATGAAGATTGGCACGCCCGAAGATGAAACAAACAAATGCATCTCCCTGGCAGGGAAAAACCATTGCGGTTTTGCCCTTTGTCAACATGAGCGCAGACGCTGAGAATGAATACTTCAGCGATGGCATCACGGAAGAGATCATCAATGCCCTAACCCGCATCCAGGAATTAAGCGTTACCTCCCGTACATCTTCCTTTTCTTTCAAAGACAAACATCTTTCGACCCGACAAATCGGTGCTGACCTGAACGTTTCCATTATCCTGGAAGGCAGTGTGCGATTGGCTGGTAAAAAAGTCCGCATCACGGCCCAATTAATTGATGTGAAGGAAGATGTGCATTTCTGGTCAGAGACCTTTGATCGTTCACTGGACGACATCTTTGCTGTACAGGATGAGGTTAGCCTTCTCATTGCAGATCGCTTGCGGGAGCATATTGGGCATCTTGAAATCGGTGAACGATTGGTGGAGACACCCAATATCCCGGTATCTGCTTACCAGCAATACCTGCAAAGTCGCTACTATCTCCTCAAGATGCGTCCGGATAGCATTCGCACTGGCCTCAACATTCTGACTGATCTGTCCCGGACCTATCCCGATTATGCCTATGCCTATCTCGGATTGAACCTCGGCTATACCCTCATGGGAACAATGGGATTTGTTCCTGCCAGAGAGGCTTTTGAAAAAGGGCGCGTTCATCTTGCGAAAGCCATTCAGCTGGCGCCAGATCTACCCGAGTGTCTCTTGCAGCTATCATGGGAGGCATTGATTCGGCATTGGGATTTTGAGAAAGCCTATGAATATTTGAACAAAGCGCTGGCGATCCGTCCTTTTACAGAATTGTATCAAAGTATGGCTTCTGCGCTGGTGGCAGAAGGAAAGCTCCAAAGTGCGACGCAATACCTTGATATCGCTTTTCAATTGGATCCGTTTTCACATATCAATCACCACCTGAGAGGCTATGTCTATTATTTAGAAGGAAAATATGCGCTTGCCATAGACTTTTTTCAGCAAAGTTTGAGTCTCTCGGCCAATTCCCAGGTGTCGGTTTTATACCTCGGGCAAAGCCTGATTCTTCAGGGGAAATTGGATGAGGCCCTGGCGTATTTTGTGCAATTGTCTGATGAAGAAAATGAAATCAATCAATTAGGTGGAAAAAGTCTGGTCTATGCGGCGATGGGCGAAAAGGAAAAGGCGATGCAGGGGATAGAAAAACTCGAACAACTCCTGCAAACAGATTTGATGGAAAGAGCCATGATCCTTCTGATTCTGATCTGGACCAGCATGGGAGAAACAGACAAAGCGCTGGCACTGTTCAAAAGAGGGATAGAGCACCGCCTGCCTTTATTGATTTATCAGCCATTCGAACCCCTGCTGCAAGCCCTCCAGAAGGAGCCGGAATTTAAGGTTATGATTGATCAGATTTTGCGAAAAAAGAGTGATTTTATTGGGGAAAGGCGGAAATACAAAAAGTCCTTGTTTGGGCCTGAGCAGTTACGAAAGCTTCGATCCCAGCTCGAAGAATGGATGCAAGTGCAACGTCCTTATCTGGACCCGGCTCTCAGTTTACGTCAATTGGCAGGGCAGATCAACTTGCCGGCCAATCAGCTTTCTCAATTGTTGAATGAAGGTTTTGGACAGAACTTCTCAGAATTTGTCAATTCCTATCGTCTCGAAACCTTTAAAACCAAAACCTCCGATCCTGCCCTCCGTCATCTGACCATTCTTGCACTGGCCTTTGAGAGTGGATTCAATTCCAAAACGGTTTTCA
>JBCBZF010000785.1:0-3546 GCA_039815525.1 Bacteroidota bacterium
ATTCCTACTTACATGGGATATTCCCATGTAACTGGGAATACTTAGAGATATTGGTTGTGCCAGATACCAGTTTCATGTGCTAGCTAAATGTGCAAAAAAACAAGGGGACGACAAAGTTCTCCTCGCGCCCGAGGCGTGATATACGTATAAATTCCCCCAGCAGTCTCTGGATATACTGCAAATCCATGCCCCATCCCGGTAAATAGGTCAAGCTAGGGACGCTGGCGCATGAGAAAACCTGGCTGCAGACGGAAGGGAGGACTCAGTTTGCAAGCCGGATCAATCTCCGCATGTCTCTCTGTCCGTTGCTGCGGATATCCATGAAAAACAATTGTCCGGCTTTGGCAGGCAGGTTTAGCTCCAGTTGGTGCTGGTGAATCGCTTTCTTCTCCCAAATCATTTTTCCCAAAGCATCAAATACGCGCACCTCCTCCATCAGATGTTCTTCGGAGACAATGGTCAACCGATCGGTAAATGGATTGGGGAAAATCTTGATCGAACTTTCTTCCAGCTCGTCTTCCAGAGCCGTGGTGATGCAATTGGCACACTCACTCCCACCGCAATCAATGCCTGCTTCATCCCCATTTTGGATGTGATCGCGACAGGACCAGCTGCTGCGGATTTGAGCGGCTTCAGCTTCCATGTCTTGTTTGATGGAGTCTTGTTCAGCCGTTAGGGTCCCCAGGAGCAGGTCATTGGTTTCGAGAGAATCTGCCAGCAGATCATACATTTCCTGGCGGTTATCGGTGATAAACTCAATCAGTTTGTACTGTGGACCCCGAATGCCAAACAGACTGTCGCCATCATTGGTCGTCTCTGAATAATTGTAATCGCGGGTTTCTCCAGGACTACCATCGAGCAGATGATGAAAACTCAGGCTGTTATAGATGCCACCCGGCAGTTCAGCTCCGGCTGCTTCCAGAATGGTGGCATAGATATCCAGCACATGCACCATGGCTGATTCGCGTTCACCAGCGCGGCTTACTCCACGCCCGGAAACAACCATGGGCACCCGAATGCCGCCTTCGTACAGACTGCCTTTTCCATGTCCGGTCGGGTAATCGCGCAGAAAATTGCCGGGTGTGCCATTGTCGCCAATGTAGATCACCAGGGTATTGTCCCGCACGGAGTCGGACATGCTGGCAAATAGGTCTGTCAGGTAAAAATCCAGGGCTTCAATCGCGGCGATATACTTTCGGAAGTTGGGGGTCGTATTGTTGATGTTAAAGGTGCCAGCAGGCGGAACATGCGTTGGCGTATGCGGCGCATTGTAGGCCAGCCAGCCAAACCAGGGCGTGTTTTGTTGTTGTATCCAGTCGATGGCGCCATTGGTGATGGCTTCCGTGGTATAAGTCGTATCGATCCCGGTAGAATCGTTCAGCGTATGTTCCCAGGAATAATAATCCTGCACTCCGCCACCCAACAAACCATCAAAATGGTCTGCACCATGATCAATCGGTTCAAACTGATCGGGATTGGTGCGCAGATGCCATTTCCCGATCAGGGCATCGGCATAGGTATCATTGGTTTGACTGGCCAGGGCTCTGAAAATGGATACATCAGTTGTATCCAGGCTGGCGGGCAATTCCGTGGCACCAGTTTTGACGCCATATTTCCCGCTGAGAATCGCAGCCCTGGTCGGCGCACAGACTGGATAGGCCCAGGCATTGGAAAAGGTGATGCCCACCGAACGCAGACTGTCCAGGGTAGGCGTGGTCGGCATGGGATTGTTCTGGAAATAGCCGTTGGAGACATCCGTACCCAAATCATCGGAGATGATGAGGAGAATGTTGGGGTATTGATTTTGAGCCTTTAGCCTGGTAGATGAGACAAGAATCAATATCAGAAAGCAAAAGGAAATAATAATTCTGGTGGCTTCTTTCATGTCAGAATAGATGTAGGGAAAAATCTGGGATAAACTTAAGACGTAGCTTGTCTTCTCCTTAGACAATGCACCACCAAAACTTACGCAAAAATTGGACGACAATTCTTTGCTTTGGTTTAATCCGTCTCAGCTGTCTCCGGGACTTTCGTTATTCATATTTTGCCAAACGCTCAGCTGACCATTTAGTAAAGGTCTGATAGAAATCAGCATCCAACTGACTCTTTTGGGCTTCTAGCAACTCCTGAATTTTCATAAAACCAGCTTTCGCTTTAGGGGCATTTACCAATTTATCATAGGTATCCGCCATGCCAATGTATAATCTCAGATTGTCAGGATCTTGTTCAAGTCCCCATTGATAAATTTGAACCGCTACATTCAGTTTGCCCCGGTCTCGAAAACCGTCGCCAAAATAGCGAATGCTATTTGGTTTGGATAGATAGCGAAAGCCAAAGATTTTCTCCCGCTCTGCATAAAAATCCCGGATTTGTTTTCGCATGGTCAGGCTGTCTGTTTCCGCAAATTCTTCCAGTCGCTTTTCATCTACCCAATACATTCGACTCATGTTCACGAGTCCCTGGGTGATACCTGGTGCCAAAGCCGCAAAATGATCCAGGCCAGGGTAATGTTGGCTGTTCCATTGAAGCGTCCGACTACTATGCGCACCAAGCAAGCTGTCCATTTTTCTCACATCCCGATCATATTCCCATTCAAAGCCTACGTCCCCGGCGGAAAAGAAAAAATATTTCCCCAAAGCTTCTTTCGCACTAAGAATTGAGTCAGCCGCCTGAAAGATGACATCGTTGTTGGCATCCAAAGAAGGGCTGATCCCGAGATAAGCATCAAACAAGTCTTTTTGCGCGCCAAAGAGTGTATGACCGACAAAAGCACCTCCCCACGAATGTCCAATCAGGGTTTTGAAGTCATTGATCCGGTAGTTTTCCTGTAATAGGGGAAACACTTCGGTTCGAAGATGTTCTTGCAGCGCAGTATTACCTGGCGAAAACTCTTTGCCCCGATCCGGCGAAACGATCCCCACCACAATCATGGGGACGACGGTATAGCTTCTGACCTGGTAGTCAATGATCCCTTTGGCCAGATTCCAGACTTCATCAGACTGTGCATCCAGCATGATGGTGGTGGAAAATTGAATGGTGCTATCTGTGTAATAGCGTTTCGGAAGCCAGATTTTGATGGTGCGACTTTCGCCAAAAACTTTGGAATCGATGGTATGTTGGAAGAATTGTTGGTCTTGCGCAATTGTGCTTTGTCCCGCCAAAGCGAGCAGCAGGCAAAGCAAACAGTGTGTGAATTTCATGGAATATTTTACAGTAAGTACGCCGATATGTCCGGGCTTATTATCCAGGAGATTTATCCCCCAATCTTAAACGTCTGTCCTTGTATCCAAATAAAGATCGCAAGTGGAACCATCAACAAAAAAATACCTTGCGCCATTTCCCCCACCAATTCACCCGAATGTCTGCTATTGAGATATTTGCGAACGCTGAGAATGGAGGCCATGATCCAAAGCACCAATGAACCGATCCCGCTTGCCACCAGAACAAGCAAACCGACCAGATACGTCTGGTCTATCCATAGGGAAACTCCCAGACTGAGTGCCGAAAGCAAAAAGTAGAGCAATACATTCCACAGAATAAAAGCAG
>JBCBZF010000044.1:0-13721 GCA_039815525.1 Bacteroidota bacterium
TAGTGCATTTCCTCCACTGCCAATGCTAAAGTCATCATCAGGTCACCAACGGACTGCGCTGCCGGCCTTGGCGGCAGAACGAAAGGATGTGGAAAGTCGGGTACTTGAACGGAACTAGCCACACATCAAACATCATTCAACATCTCGATGAGGAAGTTCAACGAACGTCCAAGTTAGTGCGTGCAACTTCTTGTGCGACCCAATTTTTCATGGTCCGGCGAGCCTTCCCATCACAGCACGTCTCCCTCTCAACTTCTTCGTCGTTGTCAATAGAAGCTTTCCCAACACCAGCATTATCGCTTTCATCACCACCATACTCGTCGCCCGCTTCCGCATCACCATGCTTTCGATTCTTCACCTTGAAAGAGAAGGATGAAGTCTTGCCCGTCCGTATCGATGGTGGCCACGAAGCAAGCGAATTGGCTGGTGCGGCCTTCTTTAGTTCTTGTATGTGTTTGTAGGCCCTGCACGAATTCCTCCACATCGGTCAGGGTCAGCTTTGACAACATCTCTGGCGTACGTGCATCAGCAGACATGGACGCCAGGCGTAAATGTTGGTTTTTGATGGCTTTCTCAATCACTTTCCGGACGGCTCTGGCATTGCCAAAGAATTGATTCTTGGTGCGGTGCAGATAGGTGAAGTATCCCTGTAGTTGAACCAACGCTTCATCGGTCATGGCCACTTCTTCCTTGCCAAACATCATCTCAGCAATGGCCATCAAATCCTCAGGCCCATAATCCGGGAATTCCAGTTTGCGGTCAAAGCGGGATTTCAAGCCGGGATTGGCTTCGAGGAAGGCTTGCATGTTTTTCGGATAACCGACGGCAATCACCACCAGTTCGCCGCGCATGTCTTCCATCCGCTTCAGGAGCGTTTCCACCGCTTCGCGGCCATAATCATTGGGCCCACCCTGGGTAAGCGAATAGGCTTCATCGATGAATAATACGCCGCCTTTGGCTTTCTCAATCATCTCAGCAGTCTTGCTGGCCGTTTGTCCGACAAAGCCTGCCACCAGAGCCTGACGGTCGCATTCGACCACATGCCCACGTTCCAAAATCCCAAGGGCTTTATAGATCTTCCCGACGATGCGGGCCACAGTGGTCTTACCGGTACCGGGATTGCCAGTGAAAACCGTATGCAAAGAGAAACGGTTCAGGACATCCTTGCCTATCTCTTTATAGAATTGAACCAGTTTGACCAGTTCGTGAATTTCGTTTTTGACTTTTTGCAAGCCAATCAGTTGGTCCAATTCGTCCAGCGATTGGGTCAACAATTCCTCATCAATCGGAATACGGGCTTTCTTCCGGGCGGGTGCCTCAAATATTTCCACCACATCTTCCTGAATGATGGTCGACAACTGCTCCCGGCTCAGACTCTCGATATCTGCCTCACGCATGATGCGCAGACCGAGATTCATTTTGGCTTCATTGACCAGGGACAGGACATAACGGGCATTGCCAAAGGTCCGGTCCCGGTTGCGATAGGCCTCGGTCAATTGCTGCTGCAAATAGATGTTCGCCTCTTCAGACATTTCGACTGACATCTTCTCGGCCCAATGCAGGGCAATCTCCTGCAATTCCTGCGGCGTATAATCCGGGAAGTCAAAGCGCATGGTCAGGCGGGACTTCAGGCCTGGATTGGACTTGAGGAAGCCTTCCATTTCTTTGGGATAGCCTGCCACCACGATGGCGAGATCACCTTTTCCATCTGAAATCTCTTTGACCAACATCTCGATCACCTCGCGGCCATAATCTTTGGTGTCGTCTTCGCCGCGGTAGAGTGAGTACGCTTCATCAATGAAGAGGATGCCGCCACGGGCTTTGTCGATCGCAGTGCGCACTTTGGGCGCGGTCTGCCCAATGTACTCCCCGATGATGTCGGCCCGGTCGACTTCATGGACATGGCCTTTTGATAGCAGGCCAAGTTTTTTATAAATCCGGCCCAGCATACGGGCCACTGTGGTTTTGCCTGTACCAGGATTTCCAGTAAAGACCACATGTAAATTCACCGCCTGAGGGTCCTCAAATCCTTTTTCCTTGCGGACATTGAGGAAGTTGAGGTATTGTGAATATTCCCGAATCCGGTTTTTAACACTTTCCAGCCCAATCAATTCATCCAACTCCGCCAGTACTTCTTCCAGGCTCAGTTCTTCCAGTTCAGACAGAGTAGGAACGCCAACCAGTGTGGTGGTGGTTTCCGCCGGACGCAACAGCATATTGTCGCCTTCGACGAATTCATCTCCAACCACAAATGGGACGACCCCAATCAGGGCATCCATGAAGACGATTTCCACCGTATAATTATCTGGAAACCAAGTGCCTTTGTGATCAGAACCCCAGCCGGAAGTAATCATGATCTCTTTCTGGCCTTTTTTGATCGGATGTAATTCAACTGTCCGGCCTTTTAACTGGCGGGCGTCATTGTAGAAATTGAAGACAATTTCGCACATCCATTCCTTGTCCAGTTTGTTTTCAGCTGAATATTCAATCCAGACAAAGCGGGTATTTTTTCCATGAAATTCGGTGTAATAGCGATCCCCCTTTTTGTTTCCGTCAGCATTGGCCCCTTCATAGAGCTTAACCGATTCGACCTGTAAAAAGGGATTGTCTTCCATGCTCACTTCTCCCACATCATAAACATAGAAATGGGAAGTGCCGATTTTCTCACCATCAAGGTATGCTTCCCAGTAATATGCGCCTTCCTTCCAAAACATGCCGGATCGTTCATTGCCCCAGCCTTCTCGGATGTAAACCACATTGTGGTCCATGGTGATCCGTTTGACGACTTCGATGTTGCAGATCTCCTCAGCTTTGCGACGACGGTCAGCAGGCTGCTTAAAGGCTTTTAGCTGAATGGCAGCATCCCAATCTTCTTCATCAAACAGCTTATTGAAGAAAGAAAGCTCGGCATAGATATAGGTCAGCTCAGACTGATCAAACACCTGACGGTATTTCTTCTTGCTTTCGGCCAGCCACTCAGTAGAAGCATAGGACTTCAGGGCCCGGAATTTATGTTTGACAAAGTCGGAGGGTTTCTGGTACGACATCCCTTGGGTTAAAATGATTTAGCAATTACGAAAATGGCACTTTTAAATGAATCGGTCAATGGCATCTATCCAAATGCATTACTTTGCTGTTTTAAGGGCGAATTGCTGATGCTCAGAGGGATGACTCAGGCCATGAAAAGCAATTCGTAAAGCTTTTTTTGCTGCTGGGACTGTTCAAAATGCGTGCCGACATATTGAAATGCTCCTTTGCTGAGCTGCTGATAATGATCCTGATTTGCCAAAATGGCAATGAGTCTTTCTGCATAAGCCTGCACATCAAAAGCTGGAATCAGGGCACCATTTTCACCATCCCGAACCACTTCCGGGATACTGCTTACATCCCACCCAATTACTGGCACAGCATGCGCCATGGCCTCTGCCATTGAAAAACCAAAACCTTCAAAGCGGGAGGTTGAGAGATACACATCCAATCCAGCATAAAAAGTATCCAGAGTATCAACGAATCCCAATAGCTGAATCTTTTCTTCCAGCTTTTTTTCCGCAATCAAGCCCTGTAGGCTCTCCAATTGTGGGCCACTACCAGCAATCTGCAAACGAAAATCAATCCCTTTCTTCTGCAAAACACCCGCAATCTCGATCAACAGTTCGAGACCTTTTTGTGGAACCAGACGAGAGGCATTCCCCAATATCCAGGGAGCAGTCGGGTTCCGGGGGATAAAAGTATCTGGAACCGGCAAGCCATTGTAGAGCAAGTGGCTGCGGATAGCACGGGCAGGCAATTGCAGGTGCTGGAACAGCAGACGTTCTGTTTCTTGTGAATTCACAATGAATTCATCCACCACCACACTGAACAAAAAAGCATTCAGCCAGCTATTCTTGGGTGCTTTGGCGAGGCCACGGCGATAGATAATACGTGGCACACCTGCCAAAAATGCCGCCAGACCAGCCGATTTAAGGTCATTGGATCCATTGAGCAGGACTGTATGAGTCTTTTGCCTGCGAAAAAAACGAACCAGCTGCCGCAGTTTGAAAGGATTTAAAAAACTCAGGTTAGAAAGTGAAATCTGGTGGGCTTCCATTTCACTGGTTTCAATCGATTGTTGCAGTGTACGATTGGGGCCATACAAGAAAAAAATCTGCTCCCCTGATTCGGCCAGAAAACGGGCACTGTCTGTGTGCCATTTCTCTCCCCCACCCCAGGCTTTCGTGGTGTTGACGAAGCAGATGCGTTTCCGGTCTGCCGGAAACTGCATCCGTCGCATCAAAGCATATTGGATGAGGTCCCTGAGGCCGGCATTCCAGCTCAGGGTCAATCCTATTTTCCCATCCAGGCATCCGGCTTTGAGAATGTAGAGGCGACAGAAACGATACCATCCTTTGAAAATGGCCTTCAAGAGGCTGAGATTCTTTCCCTGTTTCAAAGATTTTGCTGCCCGAATGCGTGTATAGCGCCGGATACGATGGAGATGATCAGCCACAGACCGAAAGGAATAGTGGAGCAGATCTCCACTCAATTTTTCTGCAACTACGGTTTCTACAAATTCCAGGGATTCATGTACTGGACTGAGATTCCATTGCGCCACATCTTTGCGCCAGAGGCGCAGTTTCCAATCCGGATACCAGCCGCCATACCGGATCCATTTCTTCCCCACAAAGTTGCGGCGTCTCATTTCCCAGGCGGTGGCAGTGGGAACTGATTGTTTGAGAGAAAGAATGGCTTGTGTTAATTCTTCCGAAAGTGCTTCATCAGCATCAAGGGAGAGAATATATTCACCACTCGCCGCGGCAATGCCGCGGTTTTTCTGGGCGCCAAAACCATCAAAAGCATGCTGCAACACCTTCGCCCCAGCCTTTTCTGCCAATGCCACCGTTTCATCCTGTGAAAAGGCGTCTACCACAATGAACTCATCCGCCACCCCTTGCAGGGATTGCAGACAACGACCGATATGATCGGCCTCATTGAGGGTGATGATGACAGCAGAAATCCGCATGGTATGCTTTCTCAAGCAGGAGAATGATCATGATTTGGAGACGCACAATCATGACACTGCTCCGCAAGGTAGGGAAAAGCAATGAGAGGGGCGGCCAATGGAGCTTTGTCTTATTGACTGCTTCGGATCAAAGCGATGGCTGCCGCTCTGACCGGATCATGTCCATGAATGATGTCATCAAAGTTTGGCCGGATCACCCGGTCTGGCATCACGCCACGCCCATGCGGAAAAAGTGCATTGAGACCGAGGTAATTGAAACGCACCAGAGGCAATTGCAGCCGCAGGCCGGTTTCCGGCAGGGCCCAGGTGGCAAACATACCTGCGGTACAGCCTTCATAAGCGCCACCGCTTTCTTCTCCCAGGAGAATGGCCCGTCCATCGCTGGCGGCGAGCGCGGCGAAATAGGCACCGGCCGAAAAAGTTTTGCCACTGATGAGAAGGTAGACTTTGCCCCGGAAGATTTCTTCTGGTGCGGGCAGATCGGCAAAGCCGAGCATGCGACTCAGACGGCCACTGCTGTCCGGCTGAAAGGTATGTTGCAGGACGGAGTCGACGTCATTGTTGCGGGTACCACTTTGCTGGTGGAGAATCAGATCTCGATATGGCAGTTGGCGCAAACGCACGTTTTGCTGGATGCCGTCCGTGGCCGGAGAATCAACCAAATAGCTATACATCCAGGCTGCGATCCCCATATTCCCTCCCGTATTTTCGCGTAGGTCAATGATGAGATGTTTGTAGTAGCGGGATTTACCCAATTTATTGAGGAAGGTCAACAGTTTGACCAGTTCATTGCGGCTCAGGCCAGCATCTGAGGTATCAAAGGTTTTGAGCTTGACAATCACGGTACGCAGACTGTCGATTTTTTCAAATTTTGCCAGACCGGCCTCCTGTTCCTGCTGCCAGCGCATCATACCGGCAATGGGGCTGATGGCCGGAAATTTATCGCGCAGGCTGTCGCCATCGGGCAGGACGTAATCGATCTGAAACTTTTTCTGTGGGCCGAGTTGATAGAGCAGTTTCATCTGAAAACGCTCATTCAAATCTGCTTCTATGCCATTTTCCACAAAGCCATCACCAAATGAAACCGCCCGGATTTGTTCTGCTAATTCCTGAATCGACCGACCATTGACTGCCAGAATTTCTGTGCCTTGCGGTAAGCTTTCTCCGGCTACCGCAATCCGTATCTTTTCACCAAACCATAGCGGAAACGGAAAAAGATTGTCTTCGATCATGCGCGCCTGGCTGTATTCGGGTGGAAAACCCAAAGAGGTGTGTCCACAGCGAATCTCATGCAGCACTTTCCCCAACAACAAAGACCAGGCTTCTGGCTTCATTTTGTCCCGGATCTCACTTTTTGCCACCTGAATTGTCTGCTGCAAGGCCAAAGAATCGGTATAGCGGTAAGGGGCGCCATGCGCTTGCAGCAGCAATTGCTCGAAGATGGCGAAGTCAGCTTCAAGCTGAGTGCGGGAAAAACGCTCATTTTGAGCGGTGCAGGTGATACTCAGACCAATCAACAGCCAAGCAATCACAATTCGCCACGGCTTTAAAAGAATAGGCATATGGGTTCACAACGGAATAAGGGGCAGATAGTTGGAGGATTGGGGAATGAGAAGGGCCGGTACACTTAGGTTTCCATCCGCCATGATCATCAAAATCCATCGATCATCAGACAACCACCAGGAATGGAATATCTAGTGAAGTGAAACATTTAAATCCTATCGGCCTTCCACTTAAAAACAATTTTGTCCAACAAGCGACGTCTCCAACAGTTGAAAGAACGGACTTTTTCTGCAAATTGTAGGATGATTGGTCTTTCTATTCTATTATCTGTTTAAATAAGTAAGCACTTGGATCTGATTTACGTTCTGGTAGGATTTGGCGTCATTTCTGTTGCAGCCAGCCGGATTGCCCGGTTTTTCCTCAACGTCAAACTACCGCTGATTACCGGATTCCTGATCACAGGCATCGTGACTGGTCCGTTCATTCTGGACCTGATCCACGATGATGCCGCCGGAAAGCTGTATTTCATCAATGACATTTCGTTGGCTTTCATTGCCTTCGCAGCGGGTTCGGAACTCTATTTGAAAGAATTGCGGAGTCGTTATCGAAGCATTGCCTGGAATACCTTTGGGCAGTTGGTGATCACCTTTGGCCTGGGGAGTCTTTCTGTCTATCTACTGGCGGATTTCATTCCGTTTATGGCGGATCTATCAGATGGCTCAAAAGTTGCCATCAGTATTCTGGCAGGGACCATTTTTGTGGCCCGTTCTCCAGCTTCCGCCATTGCCGTCATCAATGAATTGCGTGCCAAAGGTCCTTTTACCCAAACGGCTATTGGCGTAACGGTGGTCAAAGACGTTTTGGTGATCATCCTTTTTGCGATCTGCTTCGCCCTATCCGGCAATCTCATCAGTGGCGATCCTTTCAGTTTGTCTTTCCTCGGAATTTTGTTCGCGGAATTGATTTTATCATTTGGGCTGGGTTTTGTATTGGGAAAAGTTTTATCGATTCTTCTGCGCCTGCATTTACATAAGCTGATCAAAACCGCGCTGACCCTGGCCGTTGGGTTTGGGGTATACTTTTTCTCTCATGCGGTCAGAGATTGGAGTGCCGTCGAATGGGGACATGAATTTTACCTCGAACCGCTGCTCATCTGTATCATCGGGAGTTTTGTGGTGAGCAATTACAGCGCCTCCCGCCTGGAATGGGAAGAATTGCTGCATGATACAGGCCCGCCGGTCTACGTGGCATTTTTCACGCTGACAGGCGCGTCCATGGAAATTGATGTGCTGCTGACGGTTTGGTCTGTGGCCCTGATCCTGTTTGCGATTCGGATTATAACCATGATCCTTGGTGGATTTGTGGGCGGCTTACTAGGCGGTGATCCCATGAAATTTGCCCGCATCAACTGGATGCCTTTCGTCACCCAGGCTGGGGTGAGTCTGGGACTTGCCACCATTATTGCCAATGAATATCCAAGCTGGGGACCACAATTTGCGACCGTCATTATTGCGGTAATTGTTCTCAATCAGATCGTGGGGCCGCCGCTTTTCAAATGGTCTCTCTTTCAGGTTGAGGAGGCGCATGTGCGCGCACAAACCCCCAGTTTTGACGGTGTACGGGACGCGCTCATCTGTGGCCTGCATGGGCAGTCTCTGGCGTTGGCCCGCTCGCTGATGTCGCATGGCTGGAATGTTAAAATTGCCACCACCAAGGCGCAAAAGGAAATTGACACCCTCAACCTTGAGCCCGGCATCCAAATTTCCAGTATTGATACCTACAACAAAGAAGCGCTGGCTTCTATGGGGGCTGCCGGTGCCGAAGCGATTGTGACCATGAAGTCTGATGATGCCAATTATCGGATCTGTGAAATGGCTTATGAGCATTTTGGGACCAAGGAAATCATTGTCCGGCTGAATGACCGGACCAATCTGGATAAATTTCATCAGTTGGGTGCCCTGATCGTTGATCCTTCCACCGCCATTGTGAGTTTACTCGACCACATGGTTCGCTCACCGCAGGCGACCTCTATGATTCTCGGCACTGACGAAGGCCAGGATACGGTCGAACTGGAAGTACGGAACCCTGATCTGGCAGGCATGTTTATCCGGGAGTTGCGCTTGCCACTGGATGTAATTGTCCTCAATGTCTGCCGCAAGGGGCAGCTGTTTATTCCCCACGGTAGCACCGAGCTGAAAATCGGTGATTTACTCACACTGGTTGGTTCGCCGGAAAGCCTTGAAAATGTGTCGCTAAGAGTCGAAGAGGCCTGATTTGATCTCCGCAAAATTGACAAGCGGGCTTATTTTGATATAAGCCTGATTTGTGCGAAATTTGCCTTCCTTAAAATTCATTCAAATACAAAGACAATATGTCTACTTTGCGGAGGATACGCCAGAACATGGTGTTGATCGTGATCGTGATTTTGATTGCCTTGCTGGGCTTCATTTTGACAGACTTATTTTCCAGTTTAGGCTCTGTTTTCGCTGCGCCACCTGACTATGGTTCCGTAGCAGGGAAAACCATCACTTATCAGGATTTCAATGAGCGTTACCAGCAACAACTACAGCAGGTGAATGGCTCCGATGAGGTTGCTTCCGAGCGAATCAAGGATCAGGTTTGGAATCAAATGGTCAATGAGATCATTTTTGACAAAGAATTTGAGGACATCGGTTTGGAAACCCGTGCCGATGAACTCTATGATCTGATGGCTGGCGACCACATCTCTCAGGGTGCTGCCAATGTCTTTTTCGGAGGAAATCTACAAGGCTATGATAAAGATTTGGCCAAAACCTACCTACAGAACCTTGTAGATGGGGACGAAGAAAGCCAAAATCAGCTGGCGCTGATCGAAGAATATCTGGCCCGTGAGCGTAATACCACCAAGCTCGGTAACATCATGAATGCCGCTTACCTGAGCTCTTCCGCTTTGGCCCGTCAGAAGTACAAAGATCAGAACGCGAAACGCAATGTTTCTTTCCTTGCAGTCAATTATGCGCAAGTGCCGGATTCAGCGGTAAATGTTACAGATTCTGATTTGCAGAATTATATCAATGAGAACAGTGCCCGCTTTGAGCAGGAAGATCAAACCACGATTCGTTTTGCGAAGTTTGATATCATTCCAAGTCCACAGGATTCGGCCAAGTCTCTCAAGCAGTTGGCCGGCTGGCGCAAGTCTTTTGCAGAAACAGAAAATGATTCGACTTTCAGCGTTAGGAGAAGTGATAATGCCACCTACCAGGAAGACTACCTGCCTGTCTCTCGTTTGCCCATAAGCCTACAAGAATCCTTCGTTGGAGGAACCGCCGGAGATGTTTTCGGTCCGGTCCTGGAAGGCAATTATTATCGTCTCTATAAACTGGTTGGTACGCAAGAGGTCGAAAACCCTTCTGTCAAAATCAATCAGATCCAGATCAACATCACTGGTGGAGATACCACTGCTGCCCGCGACAAAGCGCGTAGCATCGCCCGTCAGGCCAATGCAGGTAACTTTTCTGATTTGATGGAAGAAAACAATGGCGTGGAGATGGGTTGGTTCAATGCAGGCGTTTTCGGTGCCGATTTTGACGAAGCCGTGCAAAAAGCCTCAGTTGGTCAAATCGTTGGTCCGGTGAAAGGCAACCGTGGTTTTCATGTGGTGCAGGTGCTCGCCAAAACCAATTTGGGCTACAACATTGCCTCAGTCGAAGATGCGATCACCTTCTCAGACTCTACCCGGAACGCCATGTATATCGCATCCAACTTGTTTGCAGATACTGTCCGTGTTGTAGGAGACATCAATCTGGCTGGTCAGGCCAAAAACATTCTGGTTGACGAAAGTGATCCACTGACCAATCAGAGTCTGAATCTTAAGCGTACCATGCCTGGTGGTCGCAAGTTGATCCTTTGGGCCCTGTTCGAAGAAAAAGGCGCATCTACCATTGAGCCTTACCGCGTGGGGGATGCCTTTATTGTGGCACAGGTCACTGACAAAAAATACAAAGGCCTTCAGAATGTAGCTAGTCTGCGGGACCAGATCGAGCCGACAGTTCGGAACAAGAAGAAAGCTGAACTAATTATCAAAGAGCTCAATGCTTTGGGCGGCGGATCAGATCTCAATGCACTCAAGGATAGCTATTCCCGTCAGGCTTTCGTGAACACGGCCAACGACATCAGTTTTGAGAGTACCACGATCCCTGGCATCGGTAATGATGCCAAGATCATTGGAAAAGTAGCTGGTATGGCGCAGGGTGAAACATCTGCACCAATGGAAGGTCAAAATGGCGTTTATGTTGTACAGGTTACGTCTGTAACTGATGCAGCGGAACCAGACGAAGCCACCATCGCGACGCTTAAGACCAGCGATGTCGGACAAAATCAGTTTGCGCTGCGCAACAAGCTCTCTGAAGCGCTGAAGGACATCGCCGATGTTCAGGATGAGCGCGCTGAAGCGGAGTCTGCTCTGAACGGAAACTAAGCAAACGCTTATCAAGATATTGTACGGCTGGTCCCTCTGGGGCTGGCCGTTTTTTTATTGGTGAAGGAACGAATCATAAGCGAAGGCTAAACTGAATTGCTTTCCCAATATTTATCTTGAACTGTTGCAGAAAAATTAGCCTCGCACCTTGTCTGATACG
Source organism: Bacteroidota bacterium (assembly GCA_039815525.1). GTDB lineage: Bacteria > Bacteroidota > Bacteroidia > J057 > J057 > JBCAWW01. The sequence goes on from JBCBZF010000044.1 coordinate 11,119, forward strand.
ACAAGCTAAACCGAGAATCAATCTAAAGTAAGGTGAATTTTGGATAAGCGGTCGCTATATCTATTTGATTATCAGCACATCCGCCCTAGTATTGTTCTTTTTCTGTAATAAAAGAACCAAAAATCAAGACGGAAACGTGTGTTTGCATCCCGAATTCGATTCCGTAGGCGTCACGCTAAGGCTTACGGTTTTAGCAAACAGGGTTTTGAGGGCCGAAACACACAACTTGTGTCACCCTGAACCAGGTCCCGGACCTGATCCGGGATTCATTTCAGGGTCTCCAGCAGGTGGCAAAAACGATGCACAACGAGGAGATCCTGAACAAATCCTTCTCCTTCGGCTTCGGATTTTTCAGGATGACAGGACTGTTGGTTGGTCAAGCTAAAACAAAACGTATTAGCTTGACGCTCATGGAACTCGATTCGGGGCTGCCAAACCATTAAAGCCAACGCGCTGTTTATACCGTTAGGCGAATCTTTACAAGAAGCTTAAACAAAACTAACGTTAAAGTAGGTTTCATCTCTCTACAGCGGACGATTGTCCAGTTTGACCGCGATGACGCGGGTGGGCGTGGCTTTGACGATGTTGACGCGATACTGGCCAATCAGAATGTTTTCACCTTTGGCGGGAATGTCTTCATGCACATACATGATCAGACCGCCCAATGTGGTGTAATATTCTTCCTCTGGCAGTTCGAGCCCAAACTCTTCATTGATGTCATCAATCTCCAGGCGGGCACCAAGCATATAGGCGTTTTCGCCCAGAACTTGTTTGACCAAATCTTCTTCGACTGGCTCTTCTTTTTCTGTGTCGTGCTCGTCTTCAATTTCCCCAAACACTTCCTCAATCAAATCTTCGATGGTAATCATGCCCGCAGTTCCGCCAAATTCATCTACCACCAGCGCCACCGAACGTTGGTTTTCAGTCAATTCTGCCATCAGCATACTGGCAGACATGGATTCCGGGACCACCAGCACTGGCTGAATCAGCTCTTTAACAGAAGCTGGATTGGTAAACATATGATTGGAGTGAATAAAGCCTTTCACCTCATCCAGACTGTCATCATACACCAGAAGCTTGGAGTGTCGGGTCTCAATGAAGCGCTCCATCAATTCTTCGAGTGAGATATCTACCGAAACCGCTTCAATCTCCGTTCTGGGAATCATGCACTCCCGGGCCTTGGTTTCCGAAAATTGCAGCGCATTGGTGAGCATCTCGGTATCGAGGTCCTCTACCGGCGTATCACCCGTTACAATCACGTCCTGAATGTAGAGATCCAGATCTTTTTTGCCCAGGTTCAGGCCATCATCCTGCTCGCCAGATGGAAACACCAATCGCTGAAAAAATTGGGTAAACTTATTGACCGCCCAGACCAGTGGGCGTAGAATATAGTAGAAGAAATTGAGGATGTGGGCTGCCGGGAATACGATCCGGTCCGAATTGGATTTAAAAATCGCTTTGGGAATATACTCTGCCAACACCAGGATGATGGGCAAGGTGAGCAAGGCCTGCGCCAGGGTGTACAGAATATTGGAAATATTGTCCGCGTCAGGGTTCAACCCAAGGCTTTCGGTCAGCCAAGGCCCCACAATATTTTCCATCATGAGCGTGAAGATCACCAGGGCAATGTTGTTGCCGATCAGAATCGTGATGATCGCCTCTGATCCCCGCTTTTTGATAAAATTGGACAGGATGGTCGCAGCGCGGTTGCCCTGGACCGTTTTCAGCTCGATCTTCAACCGGCTGGACGAATAAAAGGCAATCTCCATTCCTGAAAAGAAAAAGGAGAGGCTGAGCATTAAAACCGCAATCAGAATTTCCATGTCTCCGAATCCTCTAATAATCCGCCATTGGCCATTTCTTCCGACCGGATGGCGTCCATCTCATCCGCTTTTTTCTTTTCACGGACGACCCTCCTGTTGCGATTTATGACATACAAACCCACAAACAAGGCCGTCGTTCCCAACACGATGGCGACATATTCCCCACTCAACTGGCCATATTCCCACAGGAGAAAGAACACACACATGCCGGCCAGTGTCAGATAAAGATATTCACTGTAGCGGTTTCGCATGCTACCAATTTACGGATTCCCCCCTTCTTTTACCTCTACTTCCCCCACAATGTTCTCAATGATGTAAGCGGAAAAATCGGCTTTGGCCCGCATCCCGGTACCGTTGATGATCTGCGTAGGGGTCTCAATCCGGACCAGGGTATCTGCGAAAATGGAATCCTTCTGTTCATCGTACAGCAGTTTCTCGGTTTCCAGTCTTTCGCCCTGATAATTGACGATCACCACATTTTCATATAGATCGGCCTTCCCCTCCTCACGTCGATAGATCGCACGATTAGAGGTAATGGTGCTGGTGGTTTGGCCATAATTATTGAGCGTCTGAATATTGACACCCTGGTCCAGATAATGTACCAGAACACCTTTTTTATCCTCTTCTTTTTCCTTCTCAATTTTCTCAATCACATGCCCAGCCGCGAGATCTCGGGCGAGAGGAAGCTGCTCCATCTCGGAGTGCTGTAGTCGAAGGATACAGAGGACATTCTGAGGGCGTTGACAAGTGGCTTGCAAGTAACGCCCGAGAAGAAGAAGA
>JBCBZF010000882.1:0-3110 GCA_039815525.1 Bacteroidota bacterium
AATTCTCAATGAAGGAATTGCCGTAGTTTGTCGGATAAGTGGTAGTGTCCCGGGGATTTTTTTTGTATTTCTGTATCTGATAAACAGTCAAAATTTCCTCAACATGGCTTCTCAACTAGATCAACTCAAACAGCTCACCACGGTGGTTGCCGATACCGGCGACTTTCTGCAACTGGAACAATATCGTCCGCAGGATGCCACCACCAATCCATCTCTCATTCTCAAGGCCATTGAAATGCCGCAGTATCAAGCCATTCTGGATCAGGCAGTCCAGGAAGATGGTGCCAAAGGCGGCGAAAGTGTGATGGATAAAGTGCTGGTCTTATTTGGCAAAAAAATTCTGGACATTGTACCCGGTCGGGTGTCGACTGAAGTAGATGCCCGCCTTTCTTTTGATACAGAAGCGACGGTTGCTAAGGCGAAAACGATTATCGGTCTTTATGAGGACATGGGCATCAGTCGTGAACGTATTCTGATCAAAATTGCCTCTACCTGGGAAGGCATTGAAGCCGCAAAAGCATTGGAAGCCGAAGGCATCCATTGTAATATGACCCTCTTGTTTTCCCTGGCCCAGGCAGTTGCCTGTGCAGAGGCCAAAGCGACCCTGATTTCGCCTTTCGTCGGACGAATTCTGGATTGGTACAAAGCCAAAGAAGGACGTGATTTCAGTCCACAGGAAGATCCTGGTGTGGCCTCTGTGAAAGAGATTTATACTTATTACAAAAAATTTGACTATCCGACTGAAGTAATGGGTGCCAGTTTCCGCAACAAAGGCGAAGTGCTCGAATTGGCTGGTTGTGATTTATTGACCATCAGCCCTGGTTTGCTGCAGGAGTTGGCCGACAGTGATGCCCCCATCGAACAAAAGCTTTTTGCTGATAAAGCGGCCGAAGCCAACATCGATCGCTTTGATCTCTCCGAAAAGAACTTCCGCTGGTCCTTGAATGAAGATGCCATGGCGACCGAAAAGACTGCTGAAGGCATCCGGCGTTTCGGGGCGGACATCCGCAAACTGGAAGGCATCATCTCCAGTCGGCTGAATGCATCAACGCCTGCTTAACCCTCACAGATTATGTCATTGAAAATCGCACTGGGAAGCGACCATGCCGGCTACCTGCTCAAAGAGCAGATCAAACAGTATCTGGCCGAACTCGGCCATGAAGCAGTGGATTACGGAACCGCTTCTGAAGCTTCAGTCCACTACCCCATTTATGTGCAGTATGCCGCCAAAGCGGTTTCACATGGTTTGTGCGATCTAGGCATCGTCTTTGGCGGCAGTGGCAATGGGGAAGCCATTGCAGCGAACAAGGTCTCTGGTGTCCGCTGCGCACTTTGCTGGACAGAAGAAACGGGCCGTCTGGCCAAAGAGCACAACAATGCCAATGTCATCTCTTTTGGGGGGCGGGTGGTCAGTGTAGAAGTGGCAAAGAAAGCGGTTAAAGCCTGGCTGGAGGCAGATTTTGAAGGCGGTCGGCACGGGATCCGGATCAATATGCTGGAAGAGGACCTTGATCCGCCAGCAGGTTTTGACCGATTCTGATTCATAATCAGACTATGTAAACCGATCGTGAAATCCTTTAAAAAATAAAAGGGGTTCACCTCCCAGTATACCTCTGAGGTCGGTGGGTTAGGGAAAAAAGAAATCCCCAATCCACTGACTTTGAGTATCTACAGGGGGAGAGCATATCTACATTTTTTGCTCCATACTTATGACAGGTATCATAACATCCTCTTTGCGCCTTATCAAATTGCCATTGCCTTAGCTAGAATAGAATCATGGATCTCGTTTGAAGAAGGTCCTTCAGCGGACTTGACAGGCTTCATCTGCCAAAACAAAGTCTTAATCCAGATTCCGCAGATATTCTTGCAATCGCGTGAAGTGGATTTCCATCTTTTCTTTGGCCAATTGAGGGTCCCCCGCTTCAATGGCTCTGTACACATCTTCGTGCTTTTTCACTTCTGATATGGCTTCGTCGCCTTCACAGACCCTGGCCTGGTCGTATACCTGGATAATTTCAGGAATAATCAAGTGGATGAGGGTTGTCAAAGCAGAATTGTGGCTGGCTTTGGCAATCTCCAGATGAAACAAAATATCTTCTTCCAGATAATCACTGCCTTCAAGCTGTTTTACACTAAAAGCATTCAGGGCTGCTTTTATTTTTTTCAAATCTGATTCCGATCGTCGCTGCGCCGCGTACTGTACAATGACGATTTCTAATCCAATTCTCGTCTCGATGAGGGATTTAAAGTCAGGCTCTTCCATCTGACGGATATTGTCCAAAATCCCATTCATCGCCAGTCGACCAATATTTGCGATGAAGGTCCCACTTTGAGGCTTTGATTCAAGAAGTCCGTAAAATTCTAATTTTTGGATTGCTTTGCTCAGGTTCCGCCGACTCACCCCAAATTTTTCAGCCATTGTACGTTCGGGGGGAAGCCTGTCCCCTGGTTCCAGATTTTTGAAATTGATCAGATCCTGGATCCTTGAAATGATTTCTTTCTGGATAGCGTGGTTTTCTTTATGTGCGAGGATTTCCAGTTTCATACGTCAACAAAGCTTTGCGCTAAGGTCATGTTAGGTCGCGGTGAGTTAACTTCCAGGGGGAAAGAAGTTCATGTCTGTTCTGACGTTAGCCATTCCTGACAAGGGGTAAAAATACAAAAAACATGCGTATATCTGTACGATCTTCTGGAACATACAGGATGGATCAAATCGCAAAGATGCAATGCCCTCATTTCATGTAGGGCTGCTATTTTGGCTTTCCACCGAGCACTTTTGACAAAGCGGAAGCCAGAGAGGGTTTCAGATTTGGGGCACGGATCCTGTGATACGCGACGCAAACCTGAAACCTAAAAATACTATCTGGCACATTTTGGCGAAGGAGATTTAGGAGAAAGCCAGTCCTCCGTTGATATCAAAATTCGCCCCCGTTACAAAGGATGTTTCATGAGAAGCGAGGCAGGCTACCAGATTTGCCACTTCTTCTGGTTGCCCCTCTCGCCTGAGTGGGGTTTTTCCAGCAACCACTTCTCGTACGCTGTCAGGTGTAAAGGTATCGTGAAAAGTGGTGGCAATCAGGCCAGGACAGACCGCATTGACACGAATGCCA
>JBCBZF010000689.1:0-4002 GCA_039815525.1 Bacteroidota bacterium
CTGAAGATCCATTGACTTTTTCAGCCCGGTATTCTGGATATCTTGGCAAGGACATTCTCGCGGATATTCGGGAGAAATTTGGTTACCCACTTGATGAAGCATATGAACAAAAGATCATGCGGGAGATGGAAAAAGACTTCGACCAAATGTTGGTCCCGGTCTCAGGCATGCCGGAACTGGTTCGTACGCTACCTTTGCCCACATCAGTGGTATCCAATAGTCAGCACCATCACGTGATGCGTTCCCTCGATTTGACCGGCCTGCAATCTTTTTTCAGCCAGACTTTTAGCAAAGACATGGTTGAGCATGGCAAACCCGCTCCGGACCTATATCTCCTGGCGTTGAAAAGTCTCAAGCTCAAACCAACAGAAGCCATGGTCATCGAGGACAGTGAAGCAGGTGTGCAAGCGGCCAAAGCTGCAGGCCTGGAAGTAATTGGTTTTCTTGGTGCCTCTCATATCAGTGAGGGTCACGGAGAGCGACTCTTGCAAAAAGGAGCCGATCACATTGCAGAGAATGCAGCTGACTTGGCCCGCCTGCTTGAACATCGATTGGATTTTCCTGAAAGCACTGTGTAAGGGAAAAAGTAAGATACAGGACAACCGGTCTGGGATATTCTTCCGAATTTAGACTCAGCTGAAAACTTCAGAATAAATGCGATGAAAGCCCTTGTCATTTCAGGTGGAGGCAGCAAAGGTGCCTTTGCCGGTGGTGTAGCAGAGTATCTCATCCGAGACTGCCAAACCCGCTACGATATGTTTGTGGGGGTGTCAACCGGTAGTTTGTTGGTTCCTTTCCTTGCCTTGGATCAAATTGATGCGATCCGAAAGATTTATACCAAGGTCACCCTGGAAGATGTTTTCAGCGTCTCCCCCTTAAAAGTTAAACGACGCCACGGCATCACAAGGGCACGGATTCATCACCTCAATGTCATCCGGCAATTTATGCGGCGGAAACAGACCTTCGGCGACAGCAGTGCACTGCGGGACTTGATCGACCGCCATTACAGCCTGAAGATGCACCAGCAGCTTCAGGACATGCACCAGGAAGTGATTCTGGGGGTGAGTAATCTGTCGATGCATCAGGTGGAGTACAAATGCCAGCATGAATACAATCGTGAGGATTTTCGGGACTGGATGTGGGCCTCGGCCAATATGGTGCCTTTCATGAGTTTGCATCACAAAGACGGCATGGCCTATGCCGATGGCAACATTGGCACCAATCTTCCCTTGCAGGAAGCCATCAATCGTGGCGCCACCGAGATTGATGCAATTGTGTTGCGCCCCAGGGAGCAATTGGTCAATTATTCTCCCCCATCCAATGCCTTTACCCTCATGCTGAACATGTTTGACTTTAGCATGAACCAGATCAGCCGCAGCGATGTTGCCCTGGCCAGGTGCGAAAGCAGATTTCGTAAAGTTTCTGTAAATTTCTACTTCACGCCATTTATTCTGACGGAAAACGCTCTGCTCTTCGACCCAGAGAAAATGGAACGCTGGTGGATACTGGGACGCGAATATGCAAACCAACGCAATCCTTACAGCATCCAAATCAAACCAGAAGGATAATTCATCGGCATTTTTTCGGCTACTCCTCCTCCTATGTCTGAACTCTCTCAGCGTCTCCGCTCACTGGATGTCTTCCGTGGATTGACCATCGCGGGCATGATTGTGGTCAATGATCCAGGTTCCTGGGCTTATGTTTACCCGCCTTTACGGCATGCCGACTGGCATGGGATTACCCCCACTGATTTTGTGTTTCCTTTTTTCCTCTTCATTGTCGGTGTCTCCATCGTATTGGCGTACAGCAAACGCCTCAAAAGTGATGTATCACATGCGCCACTGATTGGTAAAATCTTCAAACGATCCGGCATCATCTTCGGATTGGGTTTGCTGTTGTGGCTCATTCCGAACTTTGATTTTGGTGGGTTACGGATTCCAGGGGTGCTACAAAGAATCGCGTTGGTATTTCTTAGCTGTTCGATTCTCTTTCTCAAAACCACTTGGCGGACCCAATTGTACCTAATGATGGGCTTGTTGCTTGGCTATTGGGCCATGCTCAGCCTGATTCCGGTCCCCATTGATGAAGTGATAGCCGCTGCTTTGCAAAGTGGAGAGGTGCCTTCACAAGCTGGTCCGCTGGCCATCGGTTCTCTCAGCAAGATTTCAGATGGGTTCATCGCGGCCAATCTGGAGCCAGGAGCCAATTTGGAAGCCTGGCTGGATCGGGCGGTGATTCCAGGTCGTCTGTGGCAGTACAGCTGGGATCCGGAAGGCTTGCTCAGTACGCTGCCATCTATCGGAAGTGGTTTGAGCGGCATGATGGTCGGACATATTTTACTCAGCCGAAAAAAAAGCATTGACAAGGTTGTGTTCCTCTTTATCGCGGGCTTTTTGGCCTTTGCTATTGGCAATGTCTGGGGTTGGTTTTTCCCCCTCAACAAAAATCTATGGTCCAGCTCTTTTGTCCTCTATACCTCAGGACTGGCTACCATGACCCTGGCCGCTTTGTATTGGTGGATTGATGTGGAGGAAAAAGGTACTCACAACCGTTTTTTCTTTTTCTGTCAGGTCTTTGGCGCCAATGCCATTACTGCTTATGTATTGCATGGTTTATTTGCCCGATTCTATGGAGGGGTAACAAGCTTCTGGATGGAAACGGGTATGGGATTGGGCCTGTCTGGTGAATTCGCTTCTCTGCTATTCGCCCTGAGCTACACCATGTTCATCTACCTGTTTGCCTGGATATTGTGGAAGCGGAAGATTTTCATTAAAGTGTAAGGTTAACAAACTCTTTGAAAAGACGTTAAGCATAATAACAGCAACTGAGGCCTGATGATCCCTGGCCTCTTCTGTATCACACACCGCCAATGACTTTGTGAAAACACTGTGAATTGGAGACATGATTCGTACGACTACTTTCTTCCTGCTCGCACTATTGGCAGGCCAACTCTTCGCACAAAGCAATCTTCCTGCTGCCTGTGGGACCCATCTGCCGGAGACATTCATGCCTGGCCGATTCAGCCGGTCCAACTGTCCGATGGCTTCACCATGCGATGATTTCCTCCGCAGAGACGCCGCTGCCTGGCAGGTAGGCGAGCCGATCCGCTACATTTTCCTTAACTGGATTGTCCTGGAGCCTGTTACCCTCAAACTACCAGATGATCGCCTGCTGGCACTGAGAGTCAGTCAACTCAATGACGCCTTTCAGGATGTTGGAATTCAATTTATCAACTACGATCTGCAACGCATCCGGGCCGTAGAAGCGACCAGCGGTGCCAATTTCAATACCCTTTCCCCTTACTCAGATCAGCGCCAGGAGACCCTGAACATCTTCCTGGTCCAGTCCATTGAGGGTGGCTGGGGTGGATTCGGGTACTTCCCTTTTCAGGGTCCATCCCTGGGAGCGGTCATCCTGGGAGATGGGTTGGACTTCAATCAATATCTTCTGGTGCACGAAGTCGGTCATGTGCTTGGGTTGTATCACACTTTTGCCGGCACGCAAGAAACCTCAAGCTGTAGTGGCTGTTATGAACCAGCTACAGAATTTGATGGACGTTCTGCACTCGGGGATGAAACCGGTGATTGGTGCAGCGATACCTATCCGGCAGATGACCGTAACTCATGCGCAACGATCAATGAAGCCCCAAATGCAGCATGTGATTCAGCCGGATGGAGCAATCAATCTTTGTTCAACTATATGTCTTATTCTCGCTGTGCTAATCAAATCAGTCCACAACAGGGTGCCAGGATGCGATGTATGGTCGAAACACATTTGGGCAGTTGGGCAAACTATGCGGAAGAAGAGATTGCCAGGGAGCAAGTTAAGTTTACCGTTTCAGACACCTTTGTACTGAAGGGGACGAAATTGAATTTCACCGATTGGAGCCTACTGCCCGCGGATCAAATCGAGAGCTGGTTTTGGGAATTTGATGTGGAGCAGGATGGACGTGTATCCCGCGAAACCTCTGATCAGAAAATCCCTCCTTCAGTTACTTATGAA
>JBCBZF010000635.1:0-4336 GCA_039815525.1 Bacteroidota bacterium
CCCTCATTTTCAAAAGAAAGTCCGGCAATGAAATGATCGGCGCGCAGGGCCGGAATACTGTCTCCGACAGAGAGCAACCAGAAATCTTCCCCCACTCCTGCAGGATTGTTGACATAGCTCCGGTTCAATACCTGGGTATAGCGTCCCCAGACTGCTTTTGCCGAAAAATGATCATTTAGCTGATAACGCGCAGAGACACGGGGATCATTGTACCAAAGATTCGTATTGCCAAAGTAAGAAATCCTTGTCCCCAGGCTGATGTCCAATCGTTTGCCAATCTTACGATCATACTGCGCGTAGGCAGCGGCAAGCAGACTTTGTTGACGGATGGGATTACCAACGATGGAGTCAAACTGTGTTAGATAATCAATTTGATAGCCTGAGAAATGGGTACCAAAAGCGAGTTTCTGGTTTGTCTCAGGTTTCCATTCCTGATCAATCCGCAAACTCAGATCCCTGACTTCATTGAATTGCAGTACCTGGGAAGAACTTTGCCCTTCATCCCAGACGAATTCTTCTGTAAAGCCATAATCATTTTTAAAGCCTGAATAGGCTAAATTGATCTTCTGGTACAATTGCTGGCTCCATTGATGAGACCAGTTCAAACTCAGGCCACGATTGACCAGACGTATATTTTCATCGTATGAAAAGACTGTACTGGAATCGGTACGATCAGCCCAGTTATAGCGCAACTTGTCCTGACTCTGGAAAAAGGTAAAGGTTAAAAAATCATGGGTTCCAGGTCGATACGTAGCCTTGGCATTGATGTCCCAGAAGTTAAATACTGGTTGAGTGGTCAAACCAATTGGGGTGTCCATTTTCCTGCTTTCATGGAACAAGCTATCCGTGATCGAGTTCTCAAACAGGCCAGTGAAAAAGTCAGTTCGTAAGATGTCTGAGAAAGAGCGTCTTGCTGCCAGGCTGATGCTTCCTTTTTTATTGGCAAATGGTGTTTCTGCCAGAAAGTTGGCGCTCATGATATTGGCGCCCAGTCTGATCTTAGGCTCTGTCAACTGGTCTGGTCGGCCAGTCATATCGATGATCCCGGAAACCCGTCCACCGTATTTGGTGTCAAATCCACCTCTTAGCAAGGTAAGGTCCTTGATTGCCTGCGAATTGAACGCACTGAAGTTTCCGAAGAAATGCCCTGGTTGATAGACGGTGATGCCATCGAGTAAAAAGAGATTTTCCTGAGGATTGCCACCCCGAATGGAAAGTGATGATGCAGATTCTTTCACGCCACCCACACCAGGAAGCCATTGAAGTGCCCGAATCACATCAGGTTCACCCAGTCCTGATAATGCATGGACCTTTTCCGGATTCAGGCGAATTTCATTGGCGCCATCCGACATTTTAACTACTTGATCACTGCCTTCTTCGATCACGACATCTGCCAGGGCCATTTCGGTCATCCCCAGTCGTATTTCCAGGCGGTGGGTTGGATATGGTCTTGGGATGGCAACCATTTGTTGACCATAGCCGAGGTAGGAAATGATCAGGCTATCTGCCCAATGTGGAACATCACGAAGTCGGAAATAACCTGCTTCATCAGCAGTGGTCCCTACATTGGAATCTTTTACCCGCACACTGGCATAAGGCAAAGGATCATTGCTCTCGAGGTCAGCTATTTTGCCCCAAAGTGCGGGCATAACCCGTTCTGGTTGCGAGAGCTTTGTGGAATCACCTTTTTGCTGCTGAATAATGACCTGTCCACTACTGGTCAGGATATAGGTAAAAGGGGTGTTGCGAAGCAATTGATCCAGCGCTTCTGCCAAACTGGCTCCCTCCAGACGCAAGCTCACCCGATAAGTACGTAGCTTGCTGGCATCAAATGCAATGATGACCCCCTGATTACGGCCCAGTTCTACCAGAACCGTCGAAAGGGGTTGGTTATCAATCTTTGCTGAAAATGATGGTGATTGCGCCTTGACACTTAGAAAAAGTGCAATGCTGTAGATGAGGATAGCAATATGTCGGCGGACTGAAAGCATAAGTTGGGAAGCTTACGCCCGCAAATGTGACGCAATGCTTAATCCTGAGATTCGATACGAACCAATTGACCTCCTTCAAAGATAACATTGAATTGCATTGGACCGCAAGTCAAATTTAGTGCATCTTCAAGGGAATTGGTCTCAAATCCACCTGTATACAGGTGCTGTTTTGTGGCCTGATACTCGATTTTTACCCCAAATTGGCGCTCCATTTCTGCAACCACTGCTTCAAACGGCGCATCAACATAATTGTATCGGCCATTGGTCCAGAGCTCTTCGATCAGGGGAGTAAACTGATGGCGAACCAGACGACTGTCTTGTTGCATGACCGATTCTCCTGGGAGCAGCAATTCTTCGTCATTTTGCGGGTCACTTACGCTTACTCTCCCGCTGAAACAAGCAACTTCCCAAAGCTCTGGGCGCGCTTTGACGTTGAAACTTGTACCCAAAACCTGGACATTTCCACGATTGGTCGTAACCAGAAAACGTGAGCCTTTCTCTACTTCGAAAAAAGCTTCTCCTTCCAATTGAACCTGACGATTCTGAGACCAATTGGCTGTATCTACTGTCAGGCTGGACAGTGAATTGAGTGCAATATCTGACCCATCTGGTAATTCGATATTGAGGCTCTCTCCTGCAAGCGTGCGATAAACGACTGGCGCAGGAGATTGATTGAAGAAGTAGAGTGCGATTAGCATAATCGCAGCGGCAGCCGCTACTGAGCTGATAAACAGTCGGTTCGAGAACCGAACGACCTTGCCTGTACCTCTTCTTCCTTCAGATTCTATGTTGGCCTGAAATTTTTCCCAGGCGTCTGCTTTCGATTGAGTCGCCGGAACTGTTAATTGGCCGGCTGTATCAACCAAGCGCCGCAGCTCTTCATGCTCTGCATCCGCTTCCCATGCGAGTTGCTCGGCTTCAGTTAGTTCGCCGTTGAGCCATTTCGCCAGGAAATCATCTTGTGGCAGTTGGTGATTCATTTTTGTGTTGTCCTATTGGTAGTTCTCCTTTACGAATAATAACAATTTATTACCCTTTTACCCTACCAAAAAACGATCCATTTTGGAAATCTACCAAATGTTTCGCTTCGGGAGTGCATCGGGGGAATTTGATGTTTCTCTTTGTCAATGTCTCTTTTCTCTGCATACCCTACTCAAATCTTCTCAGAAATATTGCGTAACTCAACCAGGGCTTTGTGCATCCTTTTCTCTACGGCTTTAACACTCAGTCCAAGTCGCTCCGCAATTTCCCGATACGTAAGTTTTTCAATCCGGTTCATGAGAAATACCACCCGATTTTTTTCTGGCAGACCACTGATGGCATCCTCCAAACGTTTGCGGAACTCGTCCTCTTCCATCAAAAACTGGGGCGTTTCTTTGCTCACCGTGGTTCTTGGCTGCTGATGATATTTCAACACCACTTTTTGATGCTTGACCTCATTGAGGAAAAGATTGTTGGCGATGGTATACAGGTAGGAGCGTACTTTTTCCGGATTGATGGAGTTACGCTTTTTCCACAAAATGGTAAAAGCTTCCTGCGTCAAGTCTTCGGATAGTTCCATGTTACCCGATTTATAGTACAGGAAATTTCGCACGCCCGTGTAGTAGCGATTGAAGAGGTCGTTAAAATTTTCGGGTCCATCGGATGGCGTCATCTCACTCATGGGCCTTTTCTGTCGTTCGTCAGTCTGAATAATGAAGATAGCGTTTTCAAAGATACGTAAATCTATTTTGGTAGGGTGCCTTCGAGGTCATTTGTCATTACATTAGAATGAAATCAAGGGCGTCCGTATGAATTTGGCTGTACACTACCACACTCCGGGAGCAATGGACCGGATTGAAAGAAGAACCCATCGCTTTTTGCAAAGGTGGCTTTTCCTCTTTGAGCAAACCCATCCTCAACCAGAAGCCTTTCGCAATCTACTGGCCAGAGAAGAACTTTCTCTTGGGTTTCGTGGCACTGGTCTACCGATGCGAAGCTTCGGAGAATTTGCATACTGGCTCAGCCAGCGACGGATGCACATGAGTCGTCACAAAGTCAGACTGGTGGATGTTTGCGTCCGAAATAATGGCGAAATCCTGGCACGCATTGATGTAGATTGGGTTGGGACCAATAGTGCCGGTCAGCAAATGACAGGTGGTTTACGACATCAATGGAACCTGATTGACACAGGAGAACCTTTCCTCCGCATGCGGGAATCCCAAGTAACGGTTTTACAGCCATTTGAGGTTTTGGCCAGGCAGGCGCCGCTGGTCTACGAGTGTCTCGACATCAACGGGGCGCTCTGCGGCTCCGGTGCGAAAGCACGGATCATGCGGGCGGCCGAGCGATTTCTCCTGGCCAGG
>JBCBZF010000529.1:0-5046 GCA_039815525.1 Bacteroidota bacterium
CCAGGAAAGTGGATAAACTGCTGCAGGATTTTGAGGAACTTCCCTTGAAAAATGGATTTGAGTGGCTGGCAGAAAAACTAACGTAAGGGCCGAATTGATTTGACGAAAAAGGAGCTGTCTCATACGTCTCAAAACCTAAACACACATTCAGTTTGGGGTTCATCTCTAAAGAGCAGACCCATGAGACAGCTTCCGGTATGCGATCCAACTTTGCCGCCACTACGTTCTCAATCCTCTACTGAAGCACGACTTTCTGTACAGCTCTGCCTTCGGCCGTTTTGACCCGAAGCAAATAGAAACCACGGGGCAGATGTTCTACTGAAATTCGTTGGCTGACAGGCAGTGGATAGATCCGTCCCTGTACATCCTGTAGCTCCAGACGTTGAACCTCATGCCAACGGTCTAATTGGATGAAGTTTCGGGCAGGATTGGGGTAGACAGACAAAAACAGGTCTTCGGCACTTCGTTTCACTTCAGACTTAAGCAGGCGGATATACGGTTTTCCTGCCAGGCGGCGAAAGTCTTCATCAACGATGATGATCACCCCTTTGGCCAAAGCAATCTCGCCATACCCACTTTGTGGTACATTATCGGTCCGAGAAACCGTCAGGGTAAGAATCTTTCCGTCAGTACTTCTGCTAACAGTAGCAGTCCAGTTGGTTCCAGTGGCAAGCCATGAGTTACTTACATCAGTGCTTAGTGGGCTGGTTTCGGCAATGGTACAACCAACACTCCCCCATTCCATGGTCACAGAAATGACTTCGATAGCCTGATGACTGATGGTGCCATAATCAGCTCTCAGGTCAATTTCATCACCGTCACCAAATGTTGCAGGAATGCTTTGCCAACTGGCAGGCGGCTGGCCATGAGTAGCGAGGCCAGTCCCAAACAAGAGAAAAAACAAGGCATAGGTCTTCCGGGCCGCTTGTGCGGCAGTGTACAAGAGTTTCATAAAAAAGATTTGTGGGTCCGCTCTGACTACTTGTCAAAGCTTGCCACAAGTTCTTTCTCCTGACACTCAGCTTCCATCCATGAAATCAGGGGTTTAGTGCTCTGGGAAAGTCCGTAGGGATACTCCATGTTTCCATAGAGTTAAGCACCTGGTAAGTCCAAAAAGAAAAACTGCCATACCTTCGTAAAGGTATGGCAGAAAATGATCCATCAATTGGTATTTACATTGCCAGGGCCTGGATCAGATCGTATTCCGTGATGATCCCAATATTCCCTTCATTTTGTTGAACCAAAACCGCAGGATTGTCGCGATTGATCAGCTTAGAAATGACATCGAGGCGGGTACTGCCCAGGACGAAAGGGAAAGCATCGCCCATTGCAATGGAGACTGGGCTATTTTTGAGAGAGGGGTCATCTAAAATTGTATTGAGCACCCGACTTTCGTTTAAGCTACCGACAATATTCCCACGATCGGTAACCGGAATCTGAGAAACATTTCGGGCGCGCATCAGATTGATCGCCTCAGCCAGGGTATGCGCTGCTTCAATTGTCAACAGACTATCCTGATCGTCTTTGGTTTGGATGATTTGTTCTGCTGAAAGCATGGTGCCCTTATCCAGGAAATCGTGGTTCTGCATCCAGGCATCATTGTACACCTTCCCAAGGTAGCGGGTGCCATGATCTGGCAGAATCACAACCATCAAGTCGTCTGAGCGCATACTTTTCGCAGCTTCCAGTGCTCCCTGTACGGCCGATCCGCAGGACCAGCCAACAAATAAGCCTTCCCGACGGGCAAGCTTACGGGTCATCAGGGCCGCGTCTTTATCGGTTACCTTGATGATTTCATCGATAAGGCTCATGTCGCAATTCTCTGGCAGAATGTCCTCCCCGATGCCTTCGGTTAGATAGGGATATACCTCTTTTTCATCAAATTCACCCGTTTCGTGTAGCTTTTTGAAAACCGAGCCATAAGTATCTACACCAATGATCTTGATATCTGGATTCTTCTCCTTGAGGAAGCGAGCGGTACCAGTGATGGTGCCACAAGTCCCCATACCAGCCACGAAATGGGTGATTTTCCCCTCGGTTTGTTCCCAAATCTCCGGACCAGTCGCGATATAGTGGGATTCGCGGTTCGAAAGATTGTCGTACTGGTTCATGTGCATGGAGTTAGGAATCTCCCTGGCCAGTCGTTGGGCAACAGAATAGTAAGAGCGGGGATCTTCCGGCTCAACATTGGTAGGGCACACCACTACCTCAGCTCCAACGGCCCGAAGAATGTCTATTTTTTCCTGAGACTGCTTATCCGCCATCGTAAAAATGCAACGATAGCCTTTCACTACTGCCGCCAGGGCCAATCCCATCCCGGTATTTCCGGATGTGCCCTCAATGATGGTTCCACCAGGAGACAATCGTCCATCCCGTTCGGCATCCTCAATCATTTTCATGGCGATCCGGTCCTTGATGCTGTGGCCGGGATTAAAATATTCTACTTTGGCGAGGATATTGGCTTTGAGATGAGCACTGACAGTGTTCAGACGAACCAGGGGTGTATTACCAATGGTTTCGATGATGTTGTTATAAATCATGTAGTTCTTGGGTGGTTTACAGGGTGAGGAAATACCACAAATCGTAGATGACGTGGGTCCAGGCCACAACGGCGAACCTTCGGTTCACAAAAATAAGGTACATGAAGATCCCGAAAAAGAATCGGTAAAAAGTGCTGTAAACGCTAAATATATCACCACCTGGCAAAAGATAGTGCGTCAGAACATAGATGAGCGTTCCCACCACAATCACAGAGATGAATCCGGAATCTCTACCTTTATACTTTGGCATCGAGATATTGACATTCCCGACTTTAACATTTTCAATGGAAAGGGATTTAAAGAGTGGAAATCTTTTGGCCAACCATGCCAGCCCCACAAAAAGGAGTGAGCGGAAAAAGTATTCGTCATAAAAACCTGCCCCAAATGCAAAGGCAATGTCTTGCCCAAGGTTGGTGTGTAGTGGTCTCAAGGCCCGACTGGCGTCCAATGATAAAGGGATGGTCAAGTCAGGGATCAGGGCTGAGAGCAATAGATACAAAATATCTCCAAACGCCCAAAAAATCAGACTTCCCCAGACAAAGCCCTCAAATATGATAAAGAAAAAATAATATGGGTTGATCAGTTTGCTGAAGGGCGTCTTGGCCTTTGGTTTCCAGCCTTTTCCACGTTTTTTTGACTCAGACCTATCCTTGAGGTACTCCTTCCGGTCTTTTACCCCAAACCAGTCCTGGTACAATTTAAACCCCCAGACCACAATCACGACCAGGGAGATCATGAAAGTTCCGCCCCGCAGCAATTTTTCAGTTACAAAATACCAGGCGTCTACACCATTGTATACGATGGCCTTATTGGTTTGAAAAATAGCCATCAGGATTTCGTACATCAGCACGATAAAAACGGCATGCGCATATTGATAAAAGCGATGCTCGATGGTGTCGGCATACTGTTTCCAGGCCTGATAAAATGGGGTTTCAACGAAAACCATAGGCAGCAATCAACAGCAAAGGCTGCCGGTCTGAAGGGCAGCCTTTGCTCAAATCTATTAAATCCGAGGGATTAATCGTAGAAAAAACGCACTGAGCTACCAACTCCGGCGCTGCGCAGGACTTTGACTGTAGCTGGAGATAAGCCCAAACTGGCGCGGCTGTTGCTATCCATGCGCCCGACAACCAATACTTCTAAAAAGCCATTATTATCCGGAATCGCGATTTTAATCCGCGTACCTGGACGGAGACGTTTGTGGATTGCATAATACTTTTCGCGATTGCCACCGGGATATTCATAGGAAATGAAGCTGCCATTTTCAGAAAAATCTCCGAGCTGCGTCTGATCGGGACCAGTAGGCTGTGGCGTATCAAAGTTTCTGCGATTTTCACCACGGCTGTTCCCCGCTCTTTCCTCAGGAATCAAAGCCCCAAGGTCGAGCCCGGTGTCAAATTGATCTTTTTGAGAGCCGGTTGAATTTCCCTGGTCAAAATCAAAATCATAGATATCACGTGTCCGCTCCTCACTGGCGTTGGAAACGGTGCGGCGGTTGACAGGCTCATCTGCAGAACGCCCTTTCAATTCATCTACTGAGTAATCGCTTATCCGACTGCTGCGGAAGCTACTGGCTTGTTGCCCACGCAATGATGCTGCGTTGGTATTATCATATTGGCGATCCACCACAATCACATCTCCTTCCTTAACACTATTGGTTCCATTCCAGGCTCTCAGTTGCTCAACAGAGACATCGTAAGCTTCGGCAATGGTGTAGATATTGTCGCCCCGACGCACTTCATAGTAGACTTTCTTTTCGACTGGAATGTCATTGTCGTAATTCTGTACGCTTACGGCGCGATCGCGCATCCTGAAAGACGCTGGGTCTTCATAAACCGGTGCACTGCCATATTTGGCATCATATTCAATTGCAGCCAGGGCCTCTTCGCGAAAACTTGCACGTTTTGCAGCCGTTTCTTCAGTCAGATAATCCACGGCATCATTCTCTGGCTTGACTTCGCTGCGGGTGGTTCCGTTATCGACCACCGCTTCTGCAGCAGCAATGACCAGTCGCTGGCCAGGAAGAATAATGTTACTGGTCAAGCCATTGGCCGACTTGAGATCATCTACACTGGTGCCATAACTTTTGGCGATTCGGTACAGGCTCTCCCCTTTGATGACCACATGAATCTGGTCATTAGAGGATTCAGTGCTGGTTGACCCACCACTGTATAATTCGATGTTTTGAGCAATTACTGATGAGCCCAGTAGACTGAGCAATACAAAAAGGTTCAAAGAGATTGTAACGCGCTTCATCAGATTCGTTTGTTGAAATGAATTGGACTGTGTTAAACTGAGTCAGGCACTTCAGGCGGCGTAAAAATTTCGTTTTCGACATTTTTCCCACCTGAATCAACCAATAGATACAAAAATATACAAAAGAAACTAATTCCTACTTGTCTTTCTAATAACGATTCAAACATCATGCCTGTTGCACACACCAGCAGAAAAGCTGTGAGTATCAGTCGATTGCTTTGCCAGGCAAACCAAAACAGGCGGATAAAAA
>JBCBZF010000534.1:0-5002 GCA_039815525.1 Bacteroidota bacterium
CCAATGCCTTCCTGATCCCAAATTTCGAGGGTGATCAGCATGTGGGCAGAAATCCAGACATGGTCTCCATCCAATGGCTTTTGCAGGGAAGGCCAGCGAATCGCCAGACTAAGCAGAAATAGCCCACTCAGCCATATCATATGCTGCCACTTAGTCTGCATAGAGTGGGTAGTGTTGAATGGATACGATCTTTTCGCCTACGGAATCAGGCTGTACGTACCATCCCTTTTCTGGTGCAGCGCCATCGGTAAGATAAGCAGGATTGCGTTTGAGAAAATAAATATGCGTTGGTTCGGGTGGATGACTGAGGTAAAATATGTCCCCTGCAGGGATTTGTCGATTGATTTCGGCGCATAATTCTGAGCGGGGAAAGTGATCTGGCAGATAAAAATGATAACGCACCCCGCCCCAGCCTGCGGCAGCAATCAGTACCAATCCCAATACGACTGGAAGCCATTTTTTTTCAGTCAGGACTTTTTCTCCTAAAAATACCAACAACAGAATCAACCCAGGCAGCATTTTGAGCACGGAAAATTCATGTGCGAGGGTAAAGTGTTGAAACAGTAAATGGTGCATACTCGCACTGATGAGCAGCAATGGGATCACAAGTGGGACCTGCTTCAGACGCTTTAATTGGCGTTTCCCGATGAGGAATACGAAAGATAGCCCCAATAAGCCCAGGACTGGCAGCATGCCCCTCAGATAAAACAACAGCAATGCATTCGGGGCGAAATGCATGCCTTCGCCACCGGAACGATAGACAAAGCGATCAATCGCTGCCTGGCGGAATGCTTCCCAGCCGGCAATGCTGCTGTATTGCCAGAGCGTCAGGCCAATGGCCAGCAGACTCCCCATCACCAAACTGATGAAAGGGCCTTTATGACTGCGCCAACGCAGTAAAGCATACAATCCGGCGCAGCCAGCCAATAGCAATGCCCACCATTCGGTGTACACGCCCAGAAAACAGATCAGTCCCAATAGAGTTTGATGCCGCAAGTCCCGCTCATCCATTTTTCCCCACCACCATATCAGACCCAATGCCCAAAGCTGCACCAGTATCTCGGAGAAATACACATTGCAATGATACCACATGCTCACGGGGACAAGGAGATACAATCCACTCCCGAACAGTGCCCATATTGACTGTTGCATCCACTGCCGAATGATGCCCCATAGCAGAAAGGCACAGCCTAGCTGCACCAGCAGACCAAACATCCGCAGAGAATCTGGGCTAGGCGATAAAAACAGCATCTGGTGGCAGAAATAGGGAAACAGCAAGCCAAAGGGTGGATAGGAAATATAGTATTTGCGACCGCTTTCATCCGTCAGCAAGCCCAGATCAGGAATATCCTGGAACGCATTGGCGGCAACCGGATAGCTCAGAACAGAGGAAAAATGATGGGAAGCAATTCCTTCCATCTCCCACATCTCAAAGGTGATGAGACTATGGGCCGATAACCAGGCATCCTGACCGCCTGGCGGTGTCCCAAATACTGGCCACCGAATCAACAGACTGATTGCAAAAAGGAGCAACAACAACCAGTGATATGAAGAAGAGATTCTCACAAACGTTTTATCAGGGCGAAAAGTACAACAGCCTGATCAATCAATGTACACGATTTTCATCAAACCATACACGCTTCTTCATTTGTAGATGTTTGGTGGAAGGGAAATGATGAAATTGTATACAACAGAATCAATCAGCCCCTCGCCCATGAAGCATATCTTGTTCGCCTGTCTCCTCACCCTCAATCTACCCTTTCTTTCCTCCCTTTTTGCCCAACAGTCCTACGAGGGCATTCTACGCAAAAACGCTGGCGGATTTCAGGCTGGTGATAAAGTCAAACTGATCGCTTGCAGAATCAACCCTGAATACGGTCCGCAGATATTTTTTATCAACAAACTGGGAGATGCCAAATCCATCAACGCCCGCCATATTACGATGGTCAGTCAGCCAGAAGATTTCTGGACCGAAAGCTGGTGGAAATATCGCTCAACGGGCGTGTTAAAGGCGACCAATCTCAAACGAAACCGCATACAGACCTACCAATTGGAACGTGAGCAATTTGAAGCGGCAATAGGCAATGGAAACGTGGGAACGGAAGATGCTTTTCAGGAAGACTATTTGCAGCAATTATTACATCGAATCCATCCCGCCCCCCTGGGCAAGTACATTGATCAACAGCACTATCTGACGGCCTATCTTCTGCCAACAGACAAAAATCTACCCGTTTTTTATCAGCATGGCGCCATCGTCATTCCGCCCCTTTGGCTGGCCAAATTTGAATATGAGCACCAGCTCGCCCAGGAACTTGCCAATCTGGTGGCGCATATCATCCTCGAACACAAAGTGAGCAACGCCAGCTTCCTGGACAACCAACTGATTGGGGTTCGGGCACTGAGACCAGAGCAGACCAGTCTCGCCCTCCAACTGGCCAAAGAATACATTGCACAGGCAGATTATGATCTGTTCGAAACCCCATCCAACCGGGACGCATTCACCCGTAAAATTTCTGGTTCGATCCTTCTTGCTGCCCGAGAAGCCTATGCCCGTCAGGAATACGAAAAAGCCATCAGTTCCATTGATCGGCTGATCACTGTGAATGCCGCCTCTGAAGAAGCCTATTTACTCAAAGCACGCATATATCGCCGACTCTACAATTCCGAATCATCCAATCGCACCGCTTTAACATTTCTACAAAAAGCACAGTCCCTCAGCACGACGACCAATCTTGACATACTTTCGGAACAAGGGTTGGTGTATATGCGTCTGGGCGATTATGAAAAAGCCAAAGTAAGTTTTTTTTCCTACGACAAAGGCCTGGCCAGTATCGGGGGTTACGAAGAAGAAAGACGCTGGGTCAAGGAGATGCTGTTTCAATGTAACAGCCAGCTGGGCACACCCTGATGATTGATTTTTGTCATCAGGCAGGATGAAGCGTGATCCATTGTTTCTCCGTCTGGTGATCCTCGGTGAAAGACACAATACTGCTGAATGCTTTTGGGCTTAGGTATGCCACACAATCTGATCGGTTGTGGGCATGACAGCACCTGCATACAGCCATATCATCTTTCACAACAATAATCTAATCCATGAAACAAGCACTGTCCATTCTTTTCATTCTCCTGGGCCTACTGGTCACTGAAACGTCGGCCCAAAAGTCCTACCAAGCTGTCCTGCTCAACAAAGCAGCCGGAAAGTTCAAGGGAGACACCGTCGATATTCTCGGTAGCCGCATGCATCCATTCAGGGGCCAGCAATACCTTCTTCGTACCATTCGGGGTGAACTG
Source organism: Bacteroidota bacterium (assembly GCA_039815525.1). Classification (GTDB taxonomy): domain Bacteria; phylum Bacteroidota; class Bacteroidia; order J057; family J057; genus JBCAWW01. The sequence goes on from JBCBZF010000534.1 coordinate 3,292, forward strand.
CTGTACCAGAAAACCGACAAATTCAAAATCCTCAATCCTGATCAGGATTTCTGGTTGAATACCTGGTGGGCCTATCGTTCTGCTACTTTGCTTGAAGATGATTCGTATGCCTCAAACCGGACATTGGTATGGGAAAAGGAAAAGATATGGTTTGACCACTTCAGAGGGCAATCCGAGCAAAGCACTGCTGATATGTATGTGGAAGATTACCTCCAACAGCTGATCAACCGTATCCATCCATTGAGCATGGAGGGCTATACTGGCGAAAAGAGATATCTCAGTGTGTTTTTCCTCCCTACACAAGACAACCTTCCCCGCTTTTTTCAAAGTGGAGAGATTGTGATTCCGCCGCTTTGGTTGGCAGAGTTTTCACACGAATACGAATTAATTGAAGCGCTATCAGGCATTGTCGCCAGTATGGTCATGGAGCACAAAATCGCTAATGCTAAAGTATCAGATGGCGTTTTGTATCATATCCGTCCATTCGAGCATGAACAAAAACAAATCACCAAGATGGTGGCTGACAGTTTTTTGAATCAGGCAGGAATTGAACGGGTCGCATCAGAGGAAAAAGCAAAAGCACTGTCAAAGGAGATTGCCCCTGCAATTTTGCTTGCGGCCAGCCATGCCGAAAAGGCCAGGGAATATCACCATGCTTTAAGCTTACTGGATCGCATCATTGAAGCAGAAGCTGCCTCAGAACAAGCGTATCTGCTCAAAGCCCGCATTCTTCGCAGGCTGTACAATACTGAAATGAGTAATCAGGAAGCATTGGGATATTTAGAACAAGCTGCCTCACTCAGTCGGCAAAACAATCCGGATATTCTTATCGAACAAGGTTTGCTTTATCTCCGTCTGGCCGAGTACGAAAAAGCAAAAGCCGCTTTCAGCGCCTATGAAGCCGAATTGGACAATCGACAATCCAATAAGGAGCAAAAAAAATGGGTTCAGGAAATGTTGTTCCATTGCGCACGCAGAAGTGCACAGCCGTAAACAAAAAAACCCCGGCTGGAGGACCGGGGAGTATGGGTTTTTGAAAACATACGCCTATGTAAAAATCACCCACTGAATAAAGAACGAAAAGTTCAAAGGTTTACGAGATTCCAATGATTTACACGCAAGGTATGTAAGGCGAATTTTAATTGCAAGCGAATTTTCGCAAAAAATTCATTTTCGCTATTTTTTACACAAATCCCGGCTCTTTGTCCGGGATTTGTGTAATTTCATTGTCCAGTCATTTGGGCAGGTCCACTTCTTATCATAAAAGACTCAGGGCGAATGCTTTAGGGAAAATGACTGGTTGTCTTTCCCGAAATCTGTTCGCACATTGGCATACAATAAGCAGCATATTCGCCTTGTATTTGGCTTAAAACTCAGGCAACTTCGCCAGCAGAGAGGCCTGTCTTTCGCTGAGCTATCTGAAGCCTCCGGCTTGTCAGTTTCCTATCTCAATGAGATTGAGAAAGGGAAGAAGTATCCCAAGACAGGCAAGATCATTGATCTGGCCGATGCCCTGGGAGTACCTTACGATGACCTGGTGTCACTCAAACTCAGCAAAAAACTCAGTCCGATAGGCGATCTGTTGCGCTCTGGCTTTTTGGAAAGCCTGCCACTGGAAATGTTTGGTCTGGAGACTTCCCGCTTGCTGGAACTCATTTCTACCGCCCCAACCAAGATCAACGCTTTTATTGGAACCATCCTGAAAGTCTCC
>JBCBZF010000577.1:0-4734 GCA_039815525.1 Bacteroidota bacterium
CAAAGTTTCCACCAATGGTCTGCTAACATTTACCACTGACGCGACCAGCTTGCCGACCGGACCGGTAGATGTTCTGCCAAATGCCGCCATTCCTGACAAAACTGTCGCTATCTGGGGGCTGTCTGCTCCAGCAGTAGACGACAAAATCGTAGTGAAAACCTTTGGTACTGCCCCCAATCGTCAGCATTGGGTCATGTTTGCCAACTACAATCATACCGGTGGTTTGCCATTCTGTAACATCTACTGGGGAATTGTCATGGAAGAGACGACCAACAAAATCTATCTGGTGGATATGCGTCAGTCGAGTGCTGTAGCTTGTAGTCCCTTGATCACGCTGGGCATTCAGCTTGACCAGGACAATGCTGTAACGGTAAATGGATCCCCCAGCATCTCCAACTTCGCCGGATCTGGTACCGATGCATCTGACAACAGCTACTATGAATTTGTTCAGGGTGAGCAACCCAAGCATGATGTGATGCTGATTGGCCTCGATATAGAAGAAACCGTATCGCTTGGCGACGCTCCGCTTCCGGTTAAAGTACGCATGGCGGATCTGGGGGCTGAAGCTGCCAACTCCTTTGATCTCCATTATTCCATTGACAATGGTCCTACGCAAACTGACCACATTGTCTTCCCAGGCTTCCCTTCATTCACACATGGCATTCCATGGGAGCCAACTGCAGCAGGGACTTACACTTTGCGGGTGTGGGTAGACAGCCCGAATGGCGAAGCCGATGAGAATCCAGACAACAATGAAATTGTACAGGACATTACTGTAGTAGCTGGCTTCCCTGATAAATTGGCATTATTGGAGCATGCGACACAGCACAATTGTCCGCCATGTGCATTTTGGAATCCAATCATTAAGCCAATTTTTGACGGCAATTATCATGATGTTGCAGTGATCAAGTACCACGGTTGGTGGCCAGGCGCCAATAACGACCCCATGTACTTTTTCAACACCGCCGATAACCAGAGCAGAATCAACTACTACGGAGTCTCAGGCGTCCCAACCAGTGTGGTCCAGGGCAATGTCCACAATGGCTCTCCCAGTGGTTTTACGCAGGCAATCATCGACCAGGAAGCCCCAAAACCAGGTCTGGTTGACATTGACATTACAGAAACCATTAGCAATGGCAGTCTTGCAGTAACGATAAGTGCCACGCCAGTGGTTGATCTGAGTGGCAACAATCGCCTCCGCGTTGCCATCACCCAGGACGATGTCAATTATGCAACTGCTACCGGAACCAACGGAGAGAACGAATTTCCGCATGTGATGCGGCATATGATTCCGGATGGTGATGGTACAGCAATGAATAACACCGCTGGCGTTGCGACTTTAGCGGGCAGTTCGTACAGCATTCCTGGTATCTTCCAGGGCAGTGTCGTACGGGTAATCGCCTTCGTCCAGAATGATGATGATCAGTCGATCAGCATGGTTGCCAAATCTGACGGGATCTTTGTTTGTAATGGTGGTGGTACCATGTCTTACGACATTGCTGTAACCGAAGCATCTTGTACTGCACCTGATGGTACGGCGACTATCACCCCAGCGGGTGGTTCCGGAAACTACACCTACGTATGGAGTACTGGTGGCAGCATGGCAACCGCTTCTGGTCTCGCTGCTGGCGACTACGTTGTCAACATCAATGATGGAGCAGGTTGTGCCGTGGACGTTCCCGTTCGTATCCAACAGGCAGAGGGTCCAAACGTCGTCCTCGATGCGACAACCACTTCCTGTAATGGCGCGGCAGATGGAAAAGTTGATTTGTTCATCTCTGGAGACGCCAGCGCCTACACTTATAGCTGGACAGGTGGGGCAACCACCCAAAATCTGGATAATCTCCCGCCGGCAAGCTATACCGTAACGGCGACTGACGCCAATGGTTGTACCGCAACCGCCAGCGCGATTGTAACGGATGCCCAGCCGCTAGCCGCTACTGGCAGCAGTAATCCCGACAACGGTACCAACAATGGCAGTGTAACTGCCGTTCCGACTGGAGGTACGCCTCCTTACAGCTATCAATGGGATGCCAGTGCCGGTTCCGCCACGACGGCTACTGTCGATGGACTCTCAATGGGGACCTATGACGTAACTGTAACCGATTACAACGGATGTACCACTGATATCACCGTTACTGTCGACAGCAATGTCGGACTGGAAGAAGAACTTGCACAGGCTGGCATCAGCTTGATGGAATTGTTCCCGAATCCTACCAGTGGCAGCTTTAGCCTGAGCCTGCAAATGGATCAACCTGAAGATCTGAAACTGAGCCTGTATGATTTGAGTGGCCGGCTTGTGATGGCCAAAACGGTAGAGAACAGTCTGCGTTATCAAGGTCAGTTTGACCTCTCTGGTATGGCCAGCGGTGTGTATATGTTGCACATCCAGACCAGCACCGGCGCAGCTTACAAGCGCATCGTACGCGAATAACAATCAACTGTTGATATGCCCCCGAACAGCATGGTTCGGGGGTTATTTTGTATGTCATCCCAAGCTTAGATCACGATGAAATCACAGCTACTTTCTTTGTTGTTGCTGGCCGGACTCTTTGGGAGTCTTCAGGCACAGTATTATTACCTCCCCCGCATTGATGCGGAGACCAATCCGTCTGGTCTGAACCAGGACCTGGAAGTTTCCGTAGCTGACGGACTCGCACCAGGTTGGGCTGAAATCCATCCGGGCGGCGCGGCCTCTCCTGAATGGTCTCTGATTCAGAATGTCCCCTTCCCTTTTGAGTTTGCCGGGAATGAGGTTTCACAATTCAGAGTCTCTACCACCGGTGTATTGAGTTTTGCCATTAACCCTGGTACGCCTCCCACCGCAACCAATTCCATGCTCCCCAGTGCAGACATTCCGGAAAGTTCGGTGATGATCTGGGGCTTAAGTGGAGAAAGAGCTGATGATAAGATTCTGACCAAGGTGATCGGCGATGCGCCAAACCGCCAAATGTGGGTTCATTTCAATAATTATTCCCACACCAGCGGTCTGTCTGTATGTAATCTGTTTGTATCCATTGTCCTGGAAGAAAGCACCAATAAAATATATCTGGTAGATCAACGCTCCACCAGTTTTGCGTGTGCCCCCCAATTGACAATGGGCATTCAAATTGACGGAAGCAAAGCCATTCAGGTGAGCGGTTCACCAAGCTTAGGCCTGGGCTCAGGCGATGACAATACCCAGGCGGACAATTCATTCTATGAATTTATCCCTGGCATACAGCCGCGTCATGATCTGAACATGACCAAAATTGAGGTAGAAGAAAATTTACCTTTTGCAGATGCCCCATTTTCCATCAAAGCCCTCATCACCAATCTGGGTGCTGAAGCACTAAATTCTTTTGACCTCTACTATTCCATCAACAACGGCACACCCCAGCAAGATCATTTCAGTCTGCCAGGTAATTTGGAAGTCACCCATGATATTCCGTGGATTCCGACTGCGCCTGGTACCTACGATCTCGAAGTATGGGCAACCCTTCCAGGTGGAAAACCAGATGAAAATCCAGCTGATAACAGCTTGAGTATGACCGTCAAAGTCTTGTCGGAATCTGAAAGCGGGAACCTGGTGCTGGTCGAACAATTTACCCAGCACAATTGTGGTCCCTGTGCCTCGGTAAATCCTGCATTTGATGCCTTGCTTGCCGGGAATGAAGACAAAGTAGCCGCTATCAAGTATCATGGCTGGTGGCCGGGTGCCAATGACGACCCCATGTTCCTCTTCAACCAGGATGACAACACAGATCGCATCAATTATTACAATGTCAACGGAGTTCCCAATGGCGTATTGGCTGGCAATGTTTTCCAGGGCAATCCAGGGAACTTTACCCAGGCCATGTTTGATGCGGAAGCCGCGAAGTCGCCATCTTTCAGCTTCGAGTTGACCGAGACCTACAACAGCATGACCAACAGCATCGATGTCACAGTGGAAGTAACCGCTTTGGAAGACCTCAGTGGTAATCTCAAACTTCATGTAGCGATCATCCAACGTGAGTTGTTGTATCCTTCTGCTACTGGTACCAATGGAGAAAAAGACTTTTTTGATGTCATGCGCTATTTGCTGCCAGATGCAAATGGAACCACGGCTGATGGAACCAATGGTGGGATCACCACTTTCAGCAGCAGCGCCATGGTCGCCACAGAGATGGAAGGAAGCACCATTCGGATCGTGGCTTTTGTCCAGGACGACACTGACAAATCAATCAAAGGTGTAGGGAAATCGGATGGCATCTTCGTCTGTAGTGGTGGTGGCACCCTGAGTGTGGACCCTGCGATTTCGGATGCAAGTTGTAATGGTGGGACCAATGGCAGCGTAACCATCAACGCAGCTGGCGGAAGCGGAACCTATTCTTATGTATGGAACACCGGCGACATTACCCAAACCGTCAACAACCTGAGTGCAGGCACCTATTTCGTCAGTGTATCAGATGGTGGGAATTGTCAGCAGACTTTACCGGTTGTGGTTGAAGAAGCGGCTGCACCCAATGTGGTTCTTTCAGCGGAAACCACTTCCTGTAATGGCCAGACAGATGGTTCTGCCCGCGTCTATGTTGCTGGTGGCAGCGGCAACTATACCTACACCTGGAGTACCGGAGCCATGACCGCAAACATTGACAATCTTGCCCCTGGTTCATACAGCGTAGATGTAAATGATGGCGGGTGTATTGTCAGCCAGAGCATCACGGTCGTTGATGCACCGGTTTTAGGCGGCTCGGTCAATACCACACCAGACAA
>JBCBZF010000602.1:0-4548 GCA_039815525.1 Bacteroidota bacterium
CAGCTTACTCCTTTAGGGTATATGTTTCAAAATCGAACACCATTGACCATGGAAGAAAACGCCCGGATCCTGATTGTCGACGATGAAGAAGACATCCTGATTTCACTTGAATACTATCTGAAGGCCCGCTTTGCCCATGTCAAAACCGAGAGTCGACCCAGTCGGATTCCTGATCATTTGCGTGAAGGGAATTATGACCTGGTGTTGTTGGACATGAATTTTGGGAAAGGCCGGACGTCAGGCGGGGAGGGGCTTGATTGGCTCAAGGTCATTTTACAAACTCAGCCCTCCGCGGCGGTGATCATGATGACCGCTTATGCTGAAGTTGAGGTGGCCGTGGAAGCGGTCAAACTGGGCGCGGTGGATTTCATTGAAAAACCATGGCGCAATGAAAAGCTGCATGCGACCCTGTTATCCGCCTTACAGTTGAGTCGTTCTCGTCAGGAAGTGCGAGATTTACAGCGCCACCAGCAGGTCCTGAACAAAGAAGTCAACAAGTATTTCGGGGAGATCATCGGCCACAGTCCGGCCATGCAGCGTGTTTTTGACATCATCGATAAGGTAGCCCAGACCGAGGCCAATATCCTCATCCTGGGGGAAAATGGGACAGGGAAAGAACTGGTCGCCCGTGCCATTCATAAGCGAAGTCAGCGTGCTGATGCGATTTTTGTGGGGGTCGATTTGGGTGCAGTACCGGAAACTTTATTCGAAAGCGAACTTTTTGGCCACGTCAAAGGCGCATTCACCGATGCACGCGAAAACCGCGAAGGCCAGTTTGAAGTTGCCTCCGGTGGGACACTCTTTCTCGATGAAATCGGCAATCTTGCCCTGCCTATGCAGGCCAAAATGCTGTCCGCTTTACAAAACCGCAGCATCCGCCGGATCGGCGCCAACCAACATACCCGGATCGATATCCGCTTGGTGTGCGCCACCAATATGCCACTTTATGAGATGGTCAAAGACAATCAGTTTCGCACGGACTTGCTCTACCGGATCAATACCGTCGAGTTGCAGTTACCGCCATTGCGGGAGAGACGGGAAGACATTCCCCTCCTGACGGAACATTTTTTGGAAGAATACACCCGCAAATACCAGAAAGACCGGATGAAGCTGTCTGCCAAAACCATGAAGCAGTTGCAGGCCTACCATTGGCCAGGGAATATCCGGGAATTGCGGCATGCAGTTGAACGGGCCGTCATTCTGGCTGAAGGGCTCGAGTTACAGATCTCTGATTTTTTCAGGCAAGAGTTACAGCAACACAATGTGCAGGGACCAGGGGTAGACAATTTTAATCTCGCACATCTGGAAAAATGGGCCATACAGGAGGCCATGAAAAAATATCAGGGCAACATCACCAAAGCCGCAGAAGAGTTGGGCTTGACCCGAGCTGCTTTATACCGTCGCTTGTCCAAACACCAGATCATTTGATATGTCTTTTCGCCTCAATCTGATTATCCGCATCTTCATTCTGGTGCTGCTGTTGTTTGGCCTGGTGTACAGCCTGCTCAAAGGGCGCTTTTTTCTGACTGGTTTGACCTTGCTGGTATTTGTCGTGGTATCCATCTACAACCTGATTCAGTATGTGGAATCCAGCAATCGCCAGATGGCGCATTTCCTTGAAGTAATTCGCTACAACGATTTTGTCAGTTTAGGCTCTGGTCGGCAAAAAGGAGATAGCTTTGAGCAGCTACAGGGAGCATTTCAGGCCATCAATCACAAATTTTTAGAGATCAGGGCAGAGAAAGAGGCAAATCATCAGTTTTTGCAGATGCTGATGGGCAATATCGGTGTGGGACTCATGGTCTGGAACGAAAAAGAGGAAGTGATCATGCTCAATGCTGAAATGAAGCGCTTGTTGCAAAAGCCTCACCTCGTCAATAAGGCTGCCTTGGCGGATGTTGCACCGGAATTATACGAAGTGGTGGAAAGCCTTTCTCCTGGTCAGAAACGTCTTATCCGCATTTCCGTCAAGGGCACTCTGCTGCAACTATCCGTCCACAAAACCAGTTTCCGCCAGTTGGATGCAGCCTATGAGATGATCTTGCTGCAAGACATCCGCAATGAACTGGAAGCACAGGAATTTGCGGCCTGGCAGAAACTGATCAGGATTTTGACACACGAAATCATGAATTCTGTTGCGCCGATTGCCTCACTGAGTGGATCGATGGAAGAAGTGCTGGAAGGGAAACAAAGCCTGCATGAGGGAGATATTCATCCCATGCGACGCAGTCTGGAAGTGATCAAACGCAGAAGTGAAAATCTGTTGTCTTTTACTGAGACCTATCGCAATCTGACCCGCCTGCCCATCCCTCAGTTTCGGGAGGCTCAGATAGGCGAACTGCTGCGCGGGATACAAGAGCTGTTTCAGCAGGAACTCAGTGAGCAAAGCATTCACTTCGAGGCCAATATTCCCACCGAACAAATCAGCGTACAGGCTGATCCGGCCTTGCTGGAACAGGTTCTGATTAATCTGATGCGCAATGCAATTGAAGCGGTTGATGGAGTCGGGCAGCCTAACATTACGCTCGGGTTACGACGGCTTAGCAGCCAACAGCTTGAAATTCGTCTACAAGACAATGGCAACGGCATTCCAGATGAAGACCTTGAAAAGATTTTTGTTCCCTTTTTTACGACCAAAGACAATGGTAGTGGCATTGGATTGAGTCTCTCGCGCCAAATCATGATGATGCACAAAGGTTCGATCAGTATTCAGTCCAGAGTAGAAGAAGGGACCCTTGTGAAGCTGATTCTATAAAAGTGCTTTGGTTTGAAGCCGAAAGGATTCACTTCCCAAGATTGTTTATGACAGCCTGCAAAACCTCCCCTCATGTCTGTGTAAAATGAAAGTGGTTCGGGCATTGTCGAGTCGCCCAAACCACTTATCTTATAAAGATGTTGTCTTCGATTCTATTCAAAGAGCAAAGCCAAAAAGCCGAGAGAATTCGTTAGGATTCGTTTTATCAGATCAATCACTGAATCACAATCCGTTCTGAGAGATCTGTCTCATTGCCAAGCAAGCTGAGGATATATACACCTGGTGCCAGGCCGCTGGTATTGATCTCAAATTGATTCTGCCCTGCCATGAGGCTTTGGGGCTGTTGCAATACGATTCTGCCTTGCTGATCAAAGAAGCGGAGATTTGCCGCATCGGATTGTTCTAATTCATATTCTACCGTCAGGCGTCCGGCTTTGGCTGGATTGGGAAAAACCTTCAGCTGACTTCTCGTCAGTGGATCGCTTGTTTTACTGCCATTATAGCTGCTGCAGTCTTCCCATCCACCGAATTTTGAGGAGATGGCAAAACCAGAATAAAATACCCCAGGGGCCTGGTATTGCCAGTTCAAGCTAAGACTGGCGTAGGCCCCAAAGAGAAGACCGACAAAGACTTCTGTTTCTCCCGGTCCAATCACCAAAGTTCTGCTACCTGCCTGGCCAGTGGTTTCACCCGCTAGACGAATACTGCTCCAGCCGTTGAGGGTGATTTCCACTCCAAAAGGATTTGGATTACTGAGAAGAAAGCGCCCTTCCGTGCTACCATTAACCTGGATGCGGCAGCTGGCTTCAAGACCAATGGCCTCAATTCCCTGACTGGCAACAATGTCTTCAATGGCTGCATCAGCATCGATCAGACCATGGCCAGAACCCAGGTCATATCCGGTGGCAAATAGCGGATCTGAAGAGTCGGTTTGTAACCCATTATCATAGGGGTTGTCCATATCAGTCGCAGTTGCAATCAGCAGATTACGCATTTCCAAAGGCGTCAGACTGTTGCCGGAAGCCTGTAACAGCAAGGCTGCGGCTGCCGCCGCATTGGGCGCGGAACAAGATGTGCCATAAAACCAGGGTGCCACACCAGGAAGGAAATTGAACGCGGCCCCAAAGAAACTGGTCTGACTGGCATCCGGAGCCGTAATACTTGGGTTGTCGCGGGTTTCAGCCTGAGGGAGTCGGTTGCCATTGTTGTCAAACAAGATCTCCTGCCCACCCAGACCACTGGCAGTTTGGAAAGGGAGTACGCTGGGACCTCCTGCAAAGCTTGGTACCGGGCTCAGCGGAATCGTGATAACTGGAAACTCGACATTATTCGATAAAAGCGTGCCAGCCAATTCGTCATTCCAATATTGTGCGCCTCCCGGCGTGTTGTACCAGGAAGTCGCGCCTACGCTAATGGCATGACGGGCATTGTTGTGTCCTTTTACAGTGGGCCCACCAAAGCTGAAGTCGGGACTTATTACACGGGCCTGATTTCCCTGAAAGGTGAAACGGATCAAATTGGGCGCAGTCTGGCCGGAATTGATGAATCCAAAAGCGATAAGGATACTGTCTTCTGCCAGGCTGGCCTGGTCAATGCCGAAGGTGACAACTGCGTCCCCGGGGAACTGAGGCTGAATCCGTCCGAGAAAACCGAAGTCAGTGTCAAAGACGAAGAGGTCTATTGGGGTCGCAAAACCCGGACAGCCATTGCAATAAGTGGCCCAGGGTTCATCCCATTGGGTAATGAGTTGAATGCTGGCATTGGCATTGTCAAAGTTTATCTGAAGGAAGGGA
>JBCBZF010000475.1:0-5402 GCA_039815525.1 Bacteroidota bacterium
GTTCCAGACGGGGATCACCTTGAACCCGTAACGGGCCACGGTGAGGCTGTCATTCTTGGCGAAGCCATCGCCCGGCTCGACCTCAGCTGCGGCGGGTTCGCGGCCAGGGTTGCCCTCGGCATCCAAGGTTTGCTGGTTTCTTCATACGCCTTCATGGCATCATCAACCCACAAAGACACGATTTTGATGCCGTCGCCGTGTTCATCAATGTGGCGACCAATATCGGTACCTGATTTGAGTGGTGAGGTCAACACCAAACGGATTTTATCCTGCACCACTACATATGACTCACGGTCCCGCAGCCCTGTTTCCAGTCCGGCATAGGCCAAAGACTGGAATCCGAAAGCTGTTTTATAAAAGTGAGCCGCTTGTTTGCTGTTGCTCACATATAACTCTACATAATCTGTCCCATTGATCGGCAAAAAGTCTCCTGCCTGATCATACAGCTTGGGAAGCGCTTCAGAGGTTTGATAGGACATAATTTGATTGCTTTTGTAATAGTTGTCATAACAAATATAATGAGAAAAAGTTTCAAAAACATCTCGATTTGGAGAAATTATCGCAGCAATTTTACATCAGTGAGCGGGAGGGCCTCGCGTCCTTCGGATCGAAAAAAACGTCCAATGTAAAGACCTTTTTGTAGCGGTAAGTCGATGGTACGAGAAGCAGTGCCGGGCAGGAGGAAAGTGCGGAAAACTTCTCGACCGCTCAGGTCAAGGATGACAAAATAATTGTCTCGTAGCCCTTCAGTGGAGGGAATGCGGCTGTAGGTCAGGTAAAAACGATCGGGTAGGGGATTGGGGAAAACACGATAACTGAAGTTCAGTGGCGTCTCTAGGTTCTCTTTGATCCGAAAGCCATCAATGCCCGCTTCAACCACATCCTGGTTGTCTGTTTCGAAGTCCTGGGTGTAAAAAAGCAGGCGCACTGGTTCACCCAGATCGGGAATGATTTCCCGTAGCCGGAAAGAAAGCTCTGTCCATTCATTGTCAAATGGCCCGATAAGGCGTGCCAGCTCGAAGGTATCCTGATCCTGGATCAGTCTGACAGCAAGAAAGTCATTGCCGGTTTGTCCGCCCTGGCGGAAAGACCAATTGACCAGCCAGTAGGAAAAGGAAAGCTGTGGGTCCTGGTAAATACTCAGATCAATTTCGGGGGACAGCAATTGGACAAAGCCATTGTCGACATCATCGCTGACTGGATTGGTATTGGCATTGCCAGTTATCCAGGCCTGATCACCGATATCATCCGCTAAGTCCTCTTCTGGATTAAAGGCGCCCAATTGGAAAAGGGTTTCAAAAGTCCCGAGGGGTTCCGCCCGAATCCATTTTCCGCGCGCGGCGGTGCCACTGCTTTTCCACCCAAAATCAAGGCTGAAATCATCATAATATCCTCTCTCTATCCCGATAAACACTTCCTGGGAAGCGCCTTGAATCTCAACATCCAGCTTTTTGCTGATAAAGCCCCATTTTCCACAAATCACTTCATACTTTCCAGATACAAAGTCTGGGAGTTGGATCTGTCCGTTTTCATCTGTGAAAAACTGAAAGCTGGCGGCATCATTTTCAGCATTGAGAACCACTTCTGCCCCTTGAATACCTTCCCCAAAATCACCTTCTTTTATCGTCAAAACCACACTGGTTCGGGCTTTTCGCAGTAAACGTACCTCCTGATCAAGACTGCCACCATTTTGAAAGTCAATGGTGATTTCCTGATCGAAGTAACCAAATTTACTGAAGAAGACACGTTGGAATCCAGATCGTTCGGTGCCAATGTTAAATCGTCCACTGGTATTGCTACTTTCTGCAAACGCCTGCCCCTCTATGTCGATCTGGACACCTGACAATGGTGCCGCATTGGATTCATCGACCACCACGCCTTTGAGTCTTCCTGCCCGGACATAGGTAGGCGCCAGGACAAATAAGCCCTCCTGAATGTCAGAAGCCAGGATCAGTCCCGATGGCAGAAAAGGATAGGCACCCCAGCATCCATCCAGACCAGCGCCTTCCAGTGGACTGGTGTCGAAATAGCCAACTTCCACCAAACCTTCGGGATCGCGAGCATCAACGATCTGTATGCCATCTTTATAATAGGAGGTAATCAAAAAATCATCCAGCACATGGGTGTTGTGCGGCGCCGCTTCGCCCTGGCTGATGCTGGCGCGGATTTGATCACTGAGATTGATATCCTCCGGATCAGAAACATCCCAGGCCTGCACAAAAGCGCCGCTGAACTCATCGGTGGTAAAAACATGATTGCCAGAGACACTCAACCAGGTATTGTGGGTAAATGCATTGGGGTAGGAGCGGCTGCCGATGACTCGAGTAGAAGCCGGATTGGTCATGTCCACAATCGTCAGGAGTCCGTCGTTGATCTCGGCCGTAAATGCTGTATCATTTCTGGCATAGACATCATGCACATAGCGCTCGGTATAAGCCCCCAGAAAAGCCGGATTCCAGGGATCATCACCCAATTCCCAGATTGCCATTCCTCCATTGAAGTTGTTGGTCCCAACTGCATACAACTTACTGCCATCGATATAGAGGTTGTGAGCAGTTTTGACGCCATCCAGCTGTTCGAATTTATGGTCGATCGCATTGGGAAGGTTGGTCAAGTCAATGATCAGGATACCACTGTCCGTTTCATTGGAAACATAGGCGTAATGATCAAAGGTTTTCATATCCCGCCAAACGGACCGTGGTCCGGGAATGCGGAAAAGCTCAGCCGGTTGTGATGGATCGGCCAGACTGACAATCGACAAAGCATTGCGAAGGCCAACCAGTGCGTATTCTGTCCCTGCGGCATCTACATAACCCCAAATATCATTGAGGTCATCGTCATAAGGCAATTGCCCGATGAGGCTGATGTTCTTTTGTGGCTGTCCAAAGCCAGCGAGGAACGAGAGGCAGAAGCATAAACTGAGGCAATACTGTTTCATGATCAGTGGATTTATCCTGCCATACCTTGTTCGTAAGCATGGTCAATTTCCAGATTGGGCATACCAGCGGCGCCAGTCGCCAGTTCGTCTGCCCGCTCATTGAGCGGATGGCCGGCATGACCCTTCACCCAATGAATGTTGACATTGTGTTTGCGATAGATTTGAAGAAAACGTCGCCATAAATCAGGGTTCTTTTTGTCCTTGAATCCCTTCTTCTCCCAGCCAAAGACCCATCGCTTGCTCACTGCCTGCTCTACATAACGCGAGTCGGTATAAATATGTACCTCTAAACCAGGCTTTTTAAGGGTTTCCAGGGCCACGATAACCGCCAGCAACTCCATGCGATTATTGGTGGTTTTACGGTATCCCTGTGCCAATTCTTTTCGGTGCTGGCCATACATCAAAATGGCTCCATATCCTCCTTTACCAGGATTGCCTTGAGAAGCGCCGTCAGTGTAGATGGTGATTTTCATAGAGGGCAAATTACAACCCGTGCGAATAAAGTAAGGCAGAAAGACATTTTTTTCAGATGAATCGGCGTTTTGTAATATGAAGGAACTTTTATAAAGTTGTACTGTTGCGAATTTGAAACAATCCATCAATGATGACCCAACCCAAACATTTTTTCCTGTCTCTCATCCTTTTCATTCCCTTTTTTTCGCTACAAACTGTTCAGGCTCAGGATTCATTCTATGAAACCGGAAAAGCCAGCTACTACTCAGATAAATTGCATGGCAATCCCACCTCGAGTGGGGAGCGTTACGATAAATATAGTTTTACCGCTGCTCATAAAACCCTGCCATTTAATACCAAGGTGCGGGTAACGCGCCTGGACAATCAGAAATCAGTGGTGGTCACTGTTAACGACCGCGGACCATTTAAACCAGGGCGGATCATTGATTTGTCCCGGGTAGCGGCTGAACAAATCGGCCTGATCCGCGATGGTGTGACGGATGTCAAAGTCGAAATCGTTGGCAGTACACCGACCAATGTGGTGATCAATGATCAGCCAATTCGCAATGATTCACGGCCCTCGGTCAGCAATGACCGGCCAGTTGTCTCACAACCAAGTCGAAACCGACCCCTTGATCAGGATCTCTCTGATGTGCCACTGGTTGATGCAGCAGGACGCCCCATTGGTGGTAACAGTAATATCGAGTCAGGAGACTTTGACGGTGCGGTTTTTGATGACAACACAGGCTCTGTCGTCGAGGAAAAAGAACAAGCTCCTGCGTATATGAAAGAGGTAAGTAAGTACACGCCCCGCTTGTTTCAAATGTCAGCTTTTAAAGCCGAGCCGCAAGGATTTGGGGTTCAGGTGGGTGCCTTTTTTAACTATTATCGTCTGATGGAAGCCTTGAATGATTTTGCCGCCAAAGGCATTCAGAATACAATGGTACAGAATGGTGTAAAAAATAATCAACCGATTTTCAGAATTTTGGTTGGGCCGTTTACCACAAGGCAGGAAGCTGCTTCTATGCGTAAGCAATTGAAGGCCAAAAAAATATCTGGAATTATTATCGATTTGGCAACATTCCAATAAGGCGAAAGAACGGCAGGATCTTTGTAAATACCTTACGCAAGGATCTTTTTCCCGGCATTGTTCGTTATATTCATTGTATGGACTTACGCGCAGCTATACTGGGTTTTGCTGTGTTTCTACCCCTCGAAATACTTGCACAGGTTCCCGATTTGGATGTCTATTTATCTCCGTATGAAAATGGTCAATCTACGCGGGTAGAGACCAGTATGCAGGTGTATTGTGATGGTGAAGTTTTATCTTTGGTGATCGAAGTGATTGATCCTGAAGTGGTTCAGAACGAGGAGCCATTCCTTGGGGATCATCTTCAAATTGGGTTGGCGTTGCCACAGTCCGCGTATCCTGAAGATTTTGAATATCGGCTTCATCCGATGTATCTCTGTTCTCAAGGCAATACCAGGGGGGGCGAGTCTGAGTCGCCAAGAGTCTTCAGCGTTTATGGGGAGTTTAGCCAAAACATAGACCGCCGTAAGTTTCTTAGCATGTATCCTCGTACCGATAGAATCGAGACTGAGGCACTTCAAATACCTGACCCACGGGATCTGCGACGACAGCAATTGGATTTTGGCTTGGTACGCTATGCACTTTTTCCCAACGGAAGACCGGTTCAAATGCTCAATAAGCAAAACGTCCGTTTGATGGAGTCTGTGCTGGACACGCGCTTTGGAAAGCTGACCAAAGGCATTGCCTATACCGCTGAAATGCGTGAGAACGGGGACGGCTATATTATCAATGCGCAAATTGAGCCAAGGGCGCTGGGATTTGTGCAAATGCCCAACCTTGAGGAACTACGTATTTTGGTTCAGGTTTTCAAGGTCGGGCCCCGGCCAAATCCAGAACCCGTTCTGTCCAACGGACCCACTTCCAATCCAAAACATCCCTTTACCTACCCACGGGTCTTTTTTCGGGAGCCGCTTCGGACCA
>JBCBZF010000120.1:0-9702 GCA_039815525.1 Bacteroidota bacterium
AACGCCCAAATGGAACAGCTCCAGGAATATGCCCGTGAAGAGCGTTCCCAAAACATGAATCCAAAAGTGATCACCAAACCCGCTGACCGAATCATACCGCCGGAAGATGCGGAGCCGGAAGAATGAAGTGCTACCATCCTGAAACCTTTGAAAAAATCGGCTTCGATGTCGTATTGGAACGCCTGGCCAATCTGGTCAAGGGGCGCGAAGCCCGTGAGAGGGTCCAAGATATACAGCCAGTATCTGATTGGTATTGGCTGGAAACGGAATTGGGTAGGGTAAAAGAATTCCGGGATCTTCTGGATTTAGACGATCCTTTCCCTGCCCTGGCAACTCAGCCAGTATCAGAGATTTTTGACAAACTCAAAGTAGAAGGCAATTGGCTGAGGGCGGAAGAGATTTTCCGCTTTTCGGGCTGGCTACAAGCCATCAGTGGCGTGAGAGGCTATCTGAAACAACGCGAAGAGACTTATCCTCTATTGAATCGCCTCGTCAATCGTGCCGCCTTTGATGCTTCTCTGGTCAAAGAGATCAATAAGGTCATTGATGCACGAGGAAAGCTGAAAGACGATGCCTCTCCTGAACTCAAACGCGTCAGACGAGAGCAAAGCAACACTGCTTCTGACCTGCGAAAAACGCTGCAGCGTATCCTGCGCAAGGCCAATCAAAACAATTGGAGCATCGAGACAGAGGTGACCATTCGCAATGATCGGCTGGTGATACCCGTCCGGGCAGATGCCAGAGGCCGCGTACCTGGTTTTGTACAGGATATCTCCCAAAGTGGTGGAACCGTCTATGTCGAACCGGCTGAATCCCTGCCCCTCAACAATGCCCTGCGTGAGTTGCAGATTCGGGAACAAAATGAAATCATTCGCATTCTTCAAGTCCTGACTGCTCGTATCAGGGCACAGGCCATGGATCTCCAACACTTTCAGGAAACCATGATTCAGGTTGATCTCCTTCACGCCAAAGCCAAACTGGCGCTTCAACTGAAAGCGCATCTCCCACAGATTGTCCCGGATCAACCCATTTTGGCCATACAGGATGCTTTGTATCCGCTTTTGCAATTCAAAGCGCGGGAAGAAGAGGATTTTCATGTGATTCCACTCGCACTTGCGATGGACAAAAGCCGTCGCATTATCCTGATCTCTGGTCCCAATGCAGGGGGGAAATCGGTTTCTCTGAAAACCGTTGGCTTACTTCAGGTAATGTTGCAGAGCGGTTTTTTGGTGCCTGTCCATCCAGATTCGAAATTTGGCATATTCGAATCTCTCTTTTTGGACATTGGTGATGAACAATCTGTGGACACTGACCTCAGTACCTATACGTCCCGACTGTATGCATGGCGGAAGATGGGAGACAAAATGAACAGTCTTTCCCTCTTTCTCATTGATGAATTTGGCAGTGGGACTGACCCCAAACAAGGGGGCGCGATTGCAGAATCATTCCTGGAACGTTTTGTCACCCAACGAGCCTTTGGCATCATCACCACCCATTATGGCAATCTCAAGGACTATGCTGAGATTACCAGTGGGATTGCGAATGCAGCTATGCAGTTTGACCAAAAAGGCCTCAAGCCGACTTATCGCTTGGTTGAAGGCATGCCTGGCCGGAGCTATGCTTTTGAAATGGCCAAGAGGGTAGGGGTCCATCACACAATCCTGAAACGGGCCAGAAATAAAGTGGGAGATGATGAATTGGAGACAGAGCAGTTGCTCAAGGAGTTGGAGCGGAAAAACCAGCGTCTCAGCCAGATGCTGTCCGAAAACAAGCGCCTCCAGCAGAAACTGGATCACCTGGTCAATAAGAATGAGCAGGAAAACACCCGCCTGACCCGGGACAAAAAGAAAATCATGCGTGCTGCCCAGGAAGAGGCGCGTAGGATCATTGATCAGGCCAACCGAAAAGTGGAGCAGACCATCCGTGAAATTCGTGAAAATCAAGCGGAAAAGAAGAAGACCCAGCTTTTACGTGCACAATTGGCTGCTTCAAAGCCAGACCTGGTAGAAGTGGGAGAGGAGTCGGACCAGGATATAAACCTTCAGCCAAAAGGAAAAAAGGGAAAGAAAAGTGGTCATTCAGTGGTTGAAAAGGCCATTCAGGCCCTTCCCAACGAAATTCCCGGGCAAGGCGACTGGGTCAAACTGAAACAGTCAGACTCATTTGGGAAACTGGTGGATCTCAAAGGGAAAAAGGCGGTGGTGGAGGTGGGAGAAATGCGCTTGAGTGTAAAACTGGGACAATTGGTGAAAATCAAACCTCCCGCCTCGCAGAAAGAAAGACATAACAAAACCGTTCATGTAATCGGTGGAAGAGTCTCAACCCTGGTGAAGTCAGAGCTGGACATCATGGGCAAAAGAGTAGAGGAAGCCATCCCGATGGTAGACCGCTTTCTGGATGATGCCCGTGTGGCTGGTTTACAATTACTGCGCATACTGCATGGAAAAGGCAACGGTATTTTGCGGGAAGCCATCCGCAAACATCTGCTGGACCAAAACGATGTCAACAAAGTTTCAGATGCGCCGATCGATGAGGGTGGGGCAGGCTGGACCATCTTCCAATTAAAATAGTGCAGGCCACCGGACTGTTCAAGATCCATTTTTTACAGTTCAACGATCTCCTTCTCATTACGCTGTAAGGAATTTTCTTACTTTGCGATGCATCCAAAAAGGAAAGGAAGTAAATTTCCGACGCCCTTTAAGATGCGTGAATTTTCTTTGATGAAGCCGTCCCCCTTCTTAACTGACAAAGTTGATCAGGGGGATTCGTATTAACAGGCCTAATGAAATGGTAGAAAACATTCATCCAATTTTTGACAAAATTCTTCAGCGGGAGGACAAGGAGCAGTTCCTGAAGCAACAGGCTAAAGTGGTCTGGCTGACCGGTTTATCTGGTTCTGGCAAAAGCACCATCGCACAGGCTTTGGAGCAGAAGCTGCATGAGCAGGGTTATTTTACCAAACTGCTGGACGGCGACAACATCCGTACCGGCTTGAACAAGAACCTGACCTTTTCACCTGAAGATCGGGTGGAGAACATTCGCAGAATCTCTGAGGCAGCAAAATTATTTTTGGATGGAGGTGTCATTTGCCTGTGTTCATTCGTCTCACCTACCAAAGAGATCCGGGACATGGCCAAATCCATTGTGGGGGAGGAAGATTTTCTGGAAGTGTATGTCAATGCACCCATCGAAGTCTGTGAAGCGCGCGATGTAAAAGGATTGTATAAAAAGGCACGTGCAGGGGAAATCAAACAGTTTACAGGTATTGATGCACCCTTCGAAGCACCTGAAGCCCCTTTCCTCGAAATCAAAACCGACGAACAGGATCTGGCTGCATCACGTGATCTACTTTTGGCAGCATTGTTGCCATATATTCAACAAGCATAGTTTTTCCTTAAGGATATCATAATTCAATCATAAGCATGGACTATCGTCTCAGTCATCTGAAACAATTAGAATCCGAGGCCATTTTTGTGATCCGCGAGACCGCGGCACAGTTCGAACGCCCGGTATTGCTCTTCTCCGGGGGAAAAGATTCGATCACCCTGGCACATCTTGCCCGCAAGGCTTTCTTTCCGGCCAAAATTCCTTTTCCATTTATGCATGTCGATACAGGGCATAACTTTCCCGAAACCATCGAGTTTCGCGACAAGTATCTCTCTGACATCGGCGCCCGACTGATCGTGGCATCAGTACAGGAGTCCATCGATACTGGGCGTGCACAGGAAGAAAAAGGCCCGAATCCAAGCCGCAACTCACTCCAGAGTATCACACTGCTGGATGCCATTGAGGCCAACAAATTCGACGGTTGTCTGGGCGGAGCCCGCCGCGACGAAGAAAAAGCCCGTGCCAAAGAGCGCTTCTTCTCCCACCGCGATGAATTTGGACAGTGGGAACCCAAAAACCAGCGTCCTGAGCTGTGGGATCTTTTCAACGGTTTCAAACACCCAGGTGAAAACTTCAGAATTTTCCCTATCTCCAACTGGACCGAACTGGATGTTTGGATGTATCTCCACCAGGAGAATGTACCATTACCCAATCTGTACTTTGCCCATAAGCGCAAAGTGGTGAGCCGTGATGGTGTACTGCTGGCTGATACGCCGTTCATCAGTCTGATGGAAGGGGAGCAGTTTGAAGAAAAAACTGTGCGTTTCCGCACCATTGGTGATGCAACCTGTACAGGTTCTGTTCTTTCTACTGCTGACAATATCCCTGATATTGTCGACGAAATTGCTTCTACCCGCAGCACTGAGCGTGGTGCCCGCGCCGATGACAAACGTTCTGACAGCGCCATGGAAGACCGCAAGAAGCAGGGCTATTTCTAATTCATTTCTGACTCAAAAAACTTTTTATATACATGGACCTTCTGAGATTTTCAACGGCTGGTAGTGTAGATGATGGTAAGTCCACATTGATTGGACGCCTGCTCTATGATACCAAGTCCATTTTCGAAGACCAGCTCGAATCAATCGAGAAAACCAGCGAAAACCGTGGTGATGATTACCTCGACCTCGCACTGCTGACCGACGGTCTGAAAGCGGAGCGTGAGCAGGGCATCACCATTGATGTAGCCTATCGCTATTTTGCTACGCCTAAGCGTAAGTTCATCCTCGCTGACACGCCCGGGCACATTCAGTATACCCGTAACATGGTTACTGGTGCTTCTACGGTCAACCTGGCCATCATTCTGATTGACGCACGCCACGGGGTGATTGAGCAGACCAAGCGTCACTCATTCATCGCCTCTCTCCTTCAAATCAAGCACCTTTTTGTCTGTGTAAACAAAATGGACCTGGTTGATTACAGCGAGGAACAATACAAAAAAGTTGTCAACCAGTACAAGGAGTTTTCTTCTAAACTCGATGTGCCGGATATCCAATTCTTCCCCATTTCCGCATTGCGTGGAGACAATGTGGTAGATAAGTCTGACAAAACGCCATGGTACGAAGGGGTATCATTGCTGTATGCCCTGGAAACAGTACAGGTTGGACATGACTACAACTTTGTTGACAGCCGTTTCCCGGTTCAGTATGTGGTTCGTCCGCAGTCTGATGAGTATCCTGACTATCGCGGCTATGCCGGTCGGGTTGCTGGTGGCGTGTTCAAACCTGGGGATGAAGTAACCCTTCTGCCATCTGGTTTTAATTCACGGATTAAGTCTATTGACACAATGGAAGGGCCAGTTGAAAAAGCCTACCCACCAATGTCAGTAACCATGACGCTGGAAGATGACATTGACATCAGCCGTGGTGATATGATTGTAAAGCCTGAAAATCAGGCTGAAGTATCACAGGACCTCGAACTGATGGTCTGCTGGATGAATGAAAAACCACTGGTCCCACGCGGAAAATACCGTCTGCGCCACACCAGCCGTGATGCCCGCTGTGTCATCAAGGATGTGCGCTACAAAGTCGATGTCAACACGCTGCACCGCGTGGAAGACGATACCACTCTGGGACTGAATGACATCGGTCGGGTGCTGATTCGCACCACTGTGCCATTGATGAATGATGGATATACACGCAACCGTACCACCGGTAGTGTGATCCTCATCGACGAGTTTACAAATGAAACGGTTGCGGCTGGGATGATCCTTTGATTGTCAGGCTGTACCGTTCACCAAGGTATATGATCCATTCGCCGTTAAGATGAAAGTCTTAACGGCTTTTTTCTCTAATTTGAGAGGAAATCTAACGTGTCTTTTTTTGCACATGAAATATTCACGAATCGTTTACTCACTCCTCGTTATCTGCCTGTTGCTGGGCACTTCCTGTCTGTCCAATAAGCAGACGGTGATCATCCAGGACGGCATCGTCAGCGAGCAGGAACCGACTCTCTTCATGAACCCGGTTCCACAGTATAAAATTCAGGGCAACGATGTCTTGTCCATCAAGATCAAAACGCTTGACAAGGATAATTCTTCTTATATGAATATCCAGCCAGACGGCATGATGAACATCAATGCCGTGGCGACGTATCTGAATGGCTACTCTGTCAATAAAGACGGTGTGATTCATATTCCTTCCGTCGGTCCAGTCAAAATTGGTGGCTTGACCATCGATGAGGCCCGCGGAAAAGTACAGGAAGAAGTGCATAAGCAGCTACCTCGTGCGTCTGTTCTGGTGACTTTGGTCAGTTTCAAAGTCTCAGTGATAGGTGAAGTGCGCAAGCCTGGCTATTTTTATGTGTATAACAATCAGTTAAACTTGATTGAGGCACTGGCGCTGGCAGGAGATCTGGATGATTATGCAGATCGTACGTCCATTAACCTCATTCGTCAGACACCTAAAGGATCTGAAGCCATTGTGATCGATTTGACCAAACCAAACCTACTGCAAAATCCGTATTATTGGCTCCAGCCAAGTGATGTGATTTATGTCCCCCCCTTGGAGGTCAAAAACAACCGTCATAACCTGGCCAATATGACGATCCTCAATGTGCTGCTCACCGGTGTGACCACCACCGTGGCGGTGATCAGTCTGATCAATAACACAAGACGTCTCAACGCAGAAGAATAACCTCTATCGCTTTACAACAAACACAATACTTAAGCTAAATTCCGATGTTCCAAGGAAAACGTAATCTGGGTAATCCATACGGTGATGACACCATCGACGTGATGGATCTGGTCAAAAAGTTCACCAAACGATGGAAGTATTTTGCCGTGGGTTTGGTACTGGCTGGTGCCTGGGCATTTTGGTCGCTGCGGTCTGCCGAAAGGATTTACCGGGTTAAAGCGAGCATTATCCTCAATAGCAATAAAAGCGAAACCACCTCTTTTGAAGCTATTCTGCGTGAGTTACAGGTGCCAGTGGGGAAAACCAGTGGCGGACTCGAAAACGAAATGGAGCTGCTTCAGTCTTATAGCCTGGTGAAGAGTGCCGTCAGTAAAATGGACGTTGGCGTTTCTTACTACAGCGAGGATAAGTTCAAAACCCGTCGTGAGTACAAAGATGTCCCCTTTGAAATCGCGGTAGACTCAACTCAGGAACAACTGGTTGGCCTGGCGGTCTATATCAAACGTCTGTCTGATAGCGAATACCGCGTTCGGGCCAAAGGAAGTGAAGTCCGTTATTACAACATCGAAACGGGAGAAATTGTCCGGGAAATCGGTGAAGTCAACATAGACGAATCTGCAAAAGTTGGTGAGAAATTTGACCACAAACTGCTGCATTTTACCGTCAACTTCAAGGATGATTGGGACACCTATACCAAAGAAGAATACTACTTCAAGATCAATACCCTTGATGGCTTAGCCGGCTCTTTCAAAGGCGGTCTGGTGATTGAGAAGGTCAATGAAGAAGCCAATATCATCAACCTGGTGTCTGATGGCCCCTTGGTTGAGGTAGAAAAGAAATTTATCAATCAGCTGATTGAAGAGTATAAGGCGACAGAGCTGGAAAAGAAACGTGAGCTGGGTGAGCGCACCGTTGAAACGCTTGAAAAGCAACTGGGAGAAATCACCGGTGAGTTGCAGGCGAAAAATGATGAGAAGGGAGTTGCTTTGAAAAACTCACCAACGCTGAATGCAGAGACATCTTCTTCAGCAATTTACCAGCGGCTTGGTACGCTGAAAACAGAGCTGCGGAAAGAAAACGTCAAATTGCAGTATTACAAAGAACTGCTGCAAAACATTGACCGCAATCCGAATAACTATCAGCTGCCATCACCCGATGGTGCAGGCATCAATTCGAACATCCTTTCTCAGCTGATCATCAAACTTTCCAATCTGGGTGATGAAAAAGCCAAAGTATGGAATGAGACCACTGAAAGCAGCCCGTTGCGGGATGTGACACTGTTGAAGATCAAAACCACCCGTCAGGCGATTCGTGAGAACGTTGCCAGCAGCATCAATTCCACCCAATTGTTAACCAATGAATTGCGCAAAGAGATTTCGCAACTGACTGGTGAGAAATATAGTCTGCCCAAAGCATCTCTGGAGATCGATCGGATCAATCAGGAAAGCGAGCAGACCAAAGAGCTGTATCAATATTTGCAGGAAAACCTGTACAAAGCGCAACTGGCGCTGGAAACCATCACCATTGACCTCGACATCCTCGACAGTCCCAAGATGGATGGCAATAAGCCAATCGCTCCGAAGAAGTCTTTCTTCGTCCTCCTGACATTGGTGGTCGGACTGGGAATTCCAGCGGTAGTGATTGTAATCAGAGATTTCTTTGATAAAAAAATTGGTACCTATGGCGACATTCAATCCAGTACCAATATTCCGGTACTTGGTTTCATTGCCCGCCACGATCGCACCAGCGACTACATCGTTCCAAAGGATTCTCGTACTGCACTGGCAGAGTCCTTCCGTTCCATTCGGATCAAACTGGAATATCTGAATGAGGAAGGAAAACATCGCCGGGTGATTGGTCTGACATCATCCTCTTCAGGTGAAGGCAAGACCTTCTGTTCGACCAACCTTGCGGCTGTGATTGCCCAGGCTGGTAAACGTACGCTCCTGATCGATATCGACCTGCGTCGTCCCCGGGTTACCCGCTATTTTGAAAATGGTGATGGGCGTGGATTGTCCTCTTATCTGGTGGGTGAAGTAGATGATATGCGGGATCTGATCCACAAGACCCACATTGAAAACCTGGAAGTCATTCATTCCGGCCCGGTTTGCTCAAATCCTCTGGATTTGATCGCAACCGACAAGATGAAAAAGCTGATGGCGACTTTCCGGGATGAATATGATCACATTGTTCTGGATACCCCACCGGTTGGTTTGGTGTCAGACTATCTGGTGATCATGACTTTGACCGATTACAATGTATATGTGGTGCGCGACAGTACCACAGATATGGATTCATTGCGAATGATCAATGAGCTGTATGACAGTGAGAAAATCAAGAACGTTGGCATTCTGATCAACGACGTAAAATCGCTGGCTAATTACGGCTACATTGACAAATACTACGGCTACAACGACGCATAAAATCAAGCCTGCTCCTGATCAGGAGCAGGCACGTTCAATTTCAAGTCAGCTTGTTTTGTTTTGCCCCGTCTAAATGACGTTTTTGACGGGCTGAGCAACGATTGTTTATTTACCATTAATTGATCAGTTACATTCATGTCTACAAAGACGGCATTTATTACAGGAATCACTGGGCAGGACGGCTCTTATCTGGCCGAACTGTTGTTGGAAAAAGGCTATGATGTCCACGGGATCATTCGTCGGGCCAGTGTCTTTAACACCGAGCGTATCGAACACATCATGGGTCATGAGAAGCTTTCACTGCATCATGGTGATCTTTCCGACAGTGCCAATCTTAACAAACTCTTGCGTCAGATCCAGCCGGATGAAATTTACAATCTCGGTGCCCAAAGCCACGTAAAGGTCTCTTTTGATGTGCCTGAATACACTGCCCAGGTAGATGCCGTCGGGACGCTTCGTTTGCTGGATGCAATGATCAATCAGTGTCCGCATGCCCGCTTTTATCAGGCATCAACTTCTGAGTTGTATGGTTTGGTTCAGGAAATTCCGCAAAAGG
Organism: Bacteroidota bacterium; assembly: GCA_039815525.1. GTDB lineage: Bacteria > Bacteroidota > Bacteroidia > J057 > J057 > JBCAWW01. The sequence continues at coordinate 9,498 of JBCBZF010000120.1, forward strand.
AAACCACACCATTCTACCCACGGAGTCCATATGGCGTTGCCAAACTCTATGGTTTTTGGATTACCAAAAACCTGCCTACTGCCCTTACTCATAAATTCTCCGCTTGTAAATCCCTCATTGCATAAATTTCTAACCCAATATCACGAACTTGATAAATAACAGCAGATAAATTACTAGTATTTAAAGGTTCGTATGGTGCAACTAC
>JBCBZF010000009.1:0-22583 GCA_039815525.1 Bacteroidota bacterium
AGCAACGCGCCCTTGCGGGCTGGCTCGCGCAGTTATCAGGTGCTTGAGGATTTGGAAACCACCATACCCATTTTACAAACAGTGGCCAAAAGTCGATATGGCCGGCATACGGTGGCGACGTCCGCTTCTTTCATCTGGCACGCCATCAACTCCACCCGCGTCAATCAGCGTCCCAAACTCAGCCATGATTTGTTGTCTCCTTACAAAAACCGTTTGTCCTTCAGCAAATTTGTTTCGGCTGGGGAGGAATTGGAATTTGCCTGGACCGGGGCCACTTGTACCACCCAGGACTTTTCTGATCCACAATCTGAATCTGAGCGCTTCGTGGTCTTCAATCTGCTGCATCCGCGGGACCAGATCGTCGCCAAGCACACTGCTGCCTGGGCAGAGCTTTGGCAAGGTGATATCATCATTGAAGGCGATCCACAGACGCAGCAAGATGTCCGACTGGCCCTCTACCATTTATATGCTTTTTCCCGGGACGACAGCAATCTCAGCATCGCACCCATGGGGCTTTCGTCCCAGAACTACAACGGCCATATTTTCTGGGACACCGAACTGTGGATGTACCCTCCGCTGCTGATGCTCAACCAGGACATTGCCCGCTCTCTGGTTAATTATCGTTCAGACCGTCTGGAAGCGGCGAAAAGTAAAGCCCGCAACTATGGCTATGAAGGGGCAATGTTTCCCTGGGAAAGTGATGATACCGGAGAGGAGGCTACGCCAACCTGGGCATTGACCGGAACCTTTGAACACCATATAACCGCTTGCGTGGGCATTGCTTTTTGGAACTACTATCTGGTGAGCAAAGACAAAAGCTGGCTGGCGGAGCGGGGCTATCCCATGCTGAAAGCCGTGGCAGACTTCTGGGTCAGCCGGGCCACGAAAAATGAAGACGGAAGCTATTCCATTCTCAATGTGGTTGGTGCCAATGAATTTGCCCCCAATGTCGATGACAATGCTTTCACCAATGGGGCTGCGATCACTGCTTTGCAATATGCGATTCAAGCAGCTGATGAGATGGGATTGGCTGCTGATCCAGCTTGGAAGGAAGTGGCGGAGAAGCTTTGCCTGCATCGTTTTGAAGATGGCACCACCATGGAGCACCGGGATTATGATGGGGATCGGATCAAGCAGGCGGACGTAAATTTACTCGCCTATCCCCTGGACATCGTCAAGGACGAAGTCACCATCCTCAAGGACCTACGTTATTACGAGCCCAAATTGGCCGAAGAAGGCCCCGCGATGGGGAAGTCTGTCTTTGCAGTGATCTATGCCCGCCTGGGTGATGCCCAAAACGCTTTCCGTCTCTTCAAGGAATGCTATGAACCCAATAAACGCCCGCCTTTCGGCGCGATGGCTGAATCTGCGCTAAGCAACAATCCATACTTCGCCACCGGAGCCGGTGGCATGTTGCAGGTCATCCTCTTTGGTTTTGCCGGACTGCGGATCACTGAAGATGGCATTGTGCAGGAATCGCCCATCCTGCCGGAGAATTGGCTGTCATTGACGATCAAAGGGCTGGGACCGGAACGGAAGACACTCGTGATCGGGGAGCCAGACTAGTCCTTCTGAAAGCGCTGGTTGAAATCGTCTGGATCAAGATGCTGCACCTGCTCTCTTGTGATGGCGGTATCACCGACAATCAGAATGTCGATGCCCGTACGCATGAATGCCTGGAAGGCATCTTCTGCAGTACAAACCATGGGTTCGCCCCGTTCATTGAAACTGGTGTTGACCAACATGGGGCAGCCTGTCAAACGTTCGAAAGCGGTAAGCGTTTGGTGGAGAAACGGATGGTCAGCTTGTCTGACAGTTTGGACCCGGGCGGAAAAGTCAGCGTGAGTAATGGCCGGAAAATCTGATTTTTGTGCAGACAGCTTTTCTTCCACTGACAGACCCGGGAGAGAGGTGAGAGGCTGGATATGATGGGTGGTTTTGAGGGGAAACACCTCCAACATCCAGGGTGATTCTGTGGACATGTCGAAATAATCTGCTGCTCTCTCGGCTAGTATGACGGGCGCAAAGGGACGAAAAGACTCACGCTTTTTGACCATCAGATTGATGCGCTGCTGCATATCCGGCAGGCGGGGATCAGCCAGTATGCTGCGATTGCCAAGGGCACGGGGACCATATTCCATGCGGCCCCTACAGCAGGCGACAATCTTGCCTGTGGCAAGCTGCACGGCGAGCCAGACCGGCAAGTCTTCAGGCTGGCGTAAATCCAATTGATATTTGATTCGCAAATCGCGGATCTGGGATTCGGTGGGATCAGGGCCCAGAAATTGCAGACGGGAGTTGAGCGACCGAGGGGGACGATTTTGTTGAAAAAACAGGTGCTCAGCAGCAAGAGCTGCGCCAAGTGCGCCACCCGCATCGCCTGCCGCAGGCTGGATGTAGATGTCATCGAAGATAGCGGCTTGTCTCAGCTTGGCATTGGCGACGCAATTGAGTGCCACCCCGCCGGCCAGACAAAGCCGGGAAGCCTTGGTTAGGTCTTTTGCCGCTTGAATCAGCTTCAGCAGGATTTCTTCACACACGATCTGAATGGCGAGGGCAAGATTGGCATGAGCCAGGTCAAAGCTTTCCCCTTCCTTTCGCATTGCCATTCCAAACAATTTTTCCCACTTCTGCGGACGGATCATTTGTAAAGAGGATAAAAAGCCGAAGTAAGGGAGATGCAGACGAATGGAACCATCTGGAAAAACCTTGACAATCTGTTCGCGAATGTGCTGAATAAAGGTCTTCGTTTCGGAAGATTCTGCTTCTCCATAGCCAGCCAGTCCCATCAATTTGTATTCGCCTGAATTGACTTTGAAGCCCAGGAACTGTGTAAAAGCAGAATAGAGCAAACCCAGTGAATGCGGGAAGTCCTGTTGTTGGAGGATGTGGATGTCCCGGTCCTTGCCATGGGCAATCATGGTGGTGGCCCATTCGCCTACACCGTCTACCGTCAAGATCGCTGCTTCTACAAAACCGGATGGATAGAACGCACTGGCGGCGTGGGAGAGATGATGTTCACTGAACAACAATGGGAGCCCATTCGGAAATTGCGAATCGATCTGTTTGAGGGCTTTTCTGATGTTGCTTTTCAGGAATAATTTTTCCCCAAACCAATGCGGCATGGCCACCACAAAACTTCGCAGGCCGGAAGGCGCATGGGCGTAAAAAGATTCAAGAATGCGTTCAAACTTGAGAAAGGGTTTTTCATAGAAAACCACTGCATCCAGATCTGATAGGTGCAAACCGCTTTCTTGCAGACAGAAACGGATGGCCTGTTCGGGGAAAGCCGCATCGTGTTTGATACGGCTGAAACGCTCTTCCTGTGCGGCGGCAATGACGACCCCATCCACGCTGATGACAGCGGCAGCATCATGGAAATATGCGGAAATACCCAGGATTTTCAATCAGAAAGAATCAAGCGTTGATGGCGAACAAGCTGGTGATTTCTCCGGCAAATATCTGTAGCTTTTTCTCAAAAGTCATTCCCAGCTTTTGGAGTAAGTGAATGGAGCGCGCATTATCGGGATCGGTGATGGCCAGAATACGCGGAATGTTCAAGCGGTAGAGACCATATTCGAGGCATGCCTCGGCGGCTTCAAGGGCATAAGCTTGTCCGGTATATTGTTCCAGCAGCGCATACCCAATGTCTACATCATCCAGTTGGGGGCGCTTGATCAGACCACACATACCGACGATTGCGCCATCCTCTTTTCGCTCAATGGCATATAGTCCAAAGCCATGATCGACATAACTTTTCCTGAGACTGTCCCGGATATAAGCCTCGGCCTGCGGCAGATTTTTGATGCCCCGATCACCGATGAAACGCAGCCATCCAGGATCATTCAAGAGTTGGAGGACAAGGGCAGCATCGCTCATTTGCCATTCGCGCAAGACAAGACGTTGGGTCTCAAGGATGATCATGCGAACAATTTGGTGAAAATACTGATCAATTTATCATTGGGATCAATTGCACACATTTTGCTGTTTCATTCGAAAAGACGATTTTTTGGTTCATCTCAATTGTATGAAACAGTTTTTCCCCTTGTTCCTCATTTGTCTCCTGTCGGCTTGTCAACCGGATAGCCAGCAGCAGACTTCCAGCGAAACGCCTGTAGTCGAACCCCCAGCGGTCTCTTCAGAACCCGTACCGGAACCTGACATTTCTTCTGCTCGCCAGGCTTTCATTGTTGGAGAACATGTCAATTTCCGTTCAGAACCTTCTGCCAGTGGCGAAAAATTGGGTCAGGTGAATTCTGGTGATATGGTAGATATACTTGAGCTGAGTAAACCCATGAGCCTGGACAATTCTGATGACCCATGTAAACAATTCCCCTGGGTGAAATTCCGTTCTGAGCTGGGTGAAGGCTGGGTGTATGGAAAATTTATCTACGAAATCGAGACAGAGCATGCCTTGATCCATCGTAAGTTACCGAACTATGTCAGGGTAGGGGGCCAACGCTTTTTCTATATGTTGGGGAAAAACTTTGGGGTTGGTGCCTCCGATTCGGACGGTCTGACGGGTTGCCGGGATGAGTATATGGTGGGCTTGATCAAAGAAGACGCAGAGGCGATACGATTGGTCCCAGTTAAAGGGAAGATGTACGGCGATGACGTGCCCTGGTGGACCTTGACGAATGATGCTGGGGTTGCTGAAGAGATATCTGAATTAAGTCTGTATGATGATGGAAAGGCCGTGGTAGGGATCACTGCGTATTTTCAGGAGGGTCATGGCACCTATGATTTGGTGTTGACGATGAATGCGGAAAATCAAATCGTTGGACAGGTAGAAAACTATCAGACCTTTGAACCTTAGCATTCGTCTAAATCAATCGTTGGTTTCTTTTTCCTCCTTCTGATTCATCCAGAGAAATCCTTTGTAGAGCGCATTGTGGAGAATGGTGCCATGGGTCTCCTCCGGGAGAATGACTTTGGTCCACTGAATGCCTGGCAGATTCGCATTTTGCAATTCGCCTGCAAAAGCATCAAATACTTCATGCATCACGGGATGTTCACTGCCAATGGAGAGAAATAATCTTTTTTCCAGATCCTGATGTGTTTTCAGAAATGGCGGCACCTTGTCAAGCAGGGAGCGCTGATCCCACCACAGACTGGGACTGACAATCAAATAATCTTCGAATAGTTTCGGCTCTTTTAACAGAATTTCTACCGCCAGCAATCCACCAAGGCTTTGGCCAATGAGACTTTTTTGACCATTGGTGTGGTATTGTTGTTGGATCAAAGGCTGGACTTCCTGTTTGATAAATTGGATGAAAGCGTCCGAATGCCCGGATTGAGGAAGCTCTTTCAGGTCCAGAGAATCAGAAGAGGGAAAGGTAAAATCCCGGTAGCGGTCCATATTGGCGATTCCCACCACGATAGAGGGCGGCATCAAATCATATAGATTAAGGAATTGCACCAATCCTGCCACATGTGGAAAATCCTCGTGCGCACTGCCATCCAGCAAATAAACGACCGGATACGTCTTGCCTGAGTCCGGATGGTAGCCTTGCGGCAAATAAATGTTCAGCGTCCGTTTCTCATCCAATATGTTTGAATCTAGTTGCTGAATGTCCCCCAATGGGAAGACTTCTGGTTTTTGCGCGCTTGCGTCTGATGATTGGTTTGGCTGCGAACAGGCCAACAGCAATAAACTGAGGAAGAAACAATGCATGTTTTTCATGCCGAGATGCTTTTTCGAAGATGTGTCAAATGGGAAAATGCGTTTATCTTGTAACATGATGCTACCTCTCACAACATGCCGATTTCCCGCTCTGATTCCAACCTTCGGTCCCGAAAATCATCCTTCTTTAAAGTAGCCGACCATGAATAAATCCATCTACACATACTCTCAGGGCGCTTATGTGCCATTCGGTTTACGATTTGCTGCGCTAGGGGCTATCCTTTTTGCTTTTGCCTTCCTTTCTCAAGGCTATCTATGGGGACCAATCATTACCATCATCATCAGCATTGCCATGATTGTCAATGCCTGCGGCATGCAGGTCGATCCAACTGAAGGCCGCTTCAGGGTGTATCAAAAGGTATTGGGAATTCAATTTGGGCGCTGGGAAAAACTGAGTAACTACCCAGATATTCTGGTCTTGCGTAGCAATAAACGCCAACAACATGGGCTAAACGGCATTTCCGGCTATCAGTCGGCTGTTTATACCGATCATGAAGTCTACCTGGCCAATCCCAATCACTTTCAGCTGATCATGGTCAAGAAGCTAAAAACATCCGAAGCCGCCTGGGAAATAGCGCACGAATTGTCTCAGTTAACTGGGCAGGAAATCGTACAATACAATCCCGGTCGCAAGCGTCCAAGAGTCATTTTGGCAAATCAACCAACATGAAAGCAAGGATTTTTTATCATGGTCAGTACATTCCGCTGCCCATTCGCATTTTGGGCCTGGTGCTCCTCATCGTCGGATTGATGCTGTATCAAAACGGGCATCTTTGGGCTTTTGAGATGATTCGACTGGGTGCCATGTCCTGGTTGATCTGGAAAGGTTTGGAAATTGATCCCGAGGAGAAAATGCTGCGGGAGTTTGTGTACATCCTGGGGATGCGGGAAGGGAGCTGGACTTTTTTGGCGCGTTATCCTGATCTGGTTCTATTGCGCGATCAAACCCCCACCGATAAGAATCCGATTGCCACTGCCATGATTATAGGAGGGGATGGTGCCGGGAGTACTTATCGTCCGGATGAATACCATAAGCAGGAGTTATTTGTGGCGACCCCCACTCATCTTGACCTCAAACTGGTCAAGTCTTTCAAAAGTCGCCGCAAGGCGATGCAGTTGGCCGATGAATTGGCGGATTAATTTGGGATGGAACTGGTGCGCTACAATCCCGGTCAGAAAAGACCACAGGTGAAATTGACAAGCTATTGATGTTTGATGTGGGAGGATGCGTAAATTGGCCTCATGAAATCTCGCCTCACATACTATCAGGGCTTCTACTTTCCGCTTCACTTTCTGGTGGTTGGTTTCGTTTGTCTCGGCCTGGGGATTTCACTCTTGTTTTCGGGAAGCTACGCCTGGGCAATTGGTCTTTCGTTGGTCGGTTCTTTTCTCTTATTCAATGCTGCTGGAACCGAAATTGACCCGGAAGGGCAGAGAATCAGAGTGTATCAGCGTTTCTTCGGTTTCCCTTTTGGGAAATGGGAGCCTTTAACAAAATATCCGGATGTATTGGTTCTCACTGCGAAAGCCAGCAAAGACAAAATCACCCTTGCAACTGTCGTTGAGGTGATCTTTATCCTGACCGCCAGTCTGATTCCTTCATGGGTACAGCCTGAATTTCGGAAGGAGTATGAAGTCTGTTTTGCCAATCATAATCACTTTCAACAGATCTTCGTGAAAAAGTTCAGGGAGAAAGATCAGGCCCTTCGCTTTGCAGAGGTGCTTGCCAGCCAGACCGGAACAGAGTTGGTTATGTACAATCCAGGGAAAAAGAAGCCGCGGACGAAGTTGAGAAGCTATTGATGCCAATCCCGTAATTGCCCCTTTCCTTCCCAAAGCGTAATTTCAGGAAACAACACCATTCTTTTGATGAAAAAGTCATTTATCTTCCTTCTTTCCCTGCTGATTTTTACAACCGGACTACTCGCCAAAGAAGCTGGCACCTATTATGTCTTTGCACCCAGCGGCCTCAATATGCGGGCCACGGATCAGTCCGGTGCCAAAGTGCTGGCCAAAGTGCCCTATGGCAGCAAAATCGAATTACTCTCTCCGGCCAAAACGACTGACCTGACCGTCGATGGACTGACGGCTGGGATGGGGAAAGTGCGCTATGAAGGGCAAGTCGGCTATATGTTTGAAGGCTATTTGTCTCGGTTTCCGATTCCGGGTAAAAATGCGAAGCTGGAAGATTATGTCTACAAAGTGCGTCCGCTGGTCAATGGCATCGTTTATTACGAAGAGCACAGCAAAGACTATGATGGCTACTTTACCCAGGAAGAAGCAATCACAGTATCTGGCAAGGATTGGCATGAGGCTTTTTTGTTGGGCAAAAATTTATTCAATATGCCAGCTGGGCTTCACTTCCCTGATCCCAATCATAAAGGCAAAGTCGAAAATCCTGATAAGCCCGAATATGCCTGGTCAGATGAGTTGACTGCCACATACAGTGAAAAAGATGGTCGCCTGATCGAGATTTCCTACTACTACCGGGCCGAAGGAGGTGGCTCTTCGATCACGATCAGTTACAATGAAGAGGACCAGGGCATGCGAATTGTCCATGGAGGCGTAGCAGATTAAGCTCGCTTCATGATCAATTCTGGTCGATCAGAACCTGACCGTCTCGTACCATTTCAGTCAAAATCATATAGGTGGTTGGACTGCCAAATCCAGCCATGCGGTCGATCACTGCTTCCAGATGCGTTGCGTCCCGCAAGGCCAGTTTGATCATCAGGCAGTCCCGACCAGTGATCCGGCTGCAATCCACAATTTCAGGAAACTGATCCAGGGCGTTGACAAATTGCTTGTACAAATGTCGGTCGAGGGCCAATGAAACATAGACCGATAAGGCCTGGCCGCTTTTCGCCCCATTTATACGCGCCACATACGCGGTGATTACCCCTGTCTCTTCAAGCCTTTGAATTCTCTCTGCAACCGCCGAAGGCGATAAGCCGATACTCCGACCGATTTCGGCATAGCTGAGCCGCGCCTGGTGGCGTGGCAATTCGATGATCTGTCGGTCAAAATCGTCTTTGATCATGTTTTCGGTGTTTTTTTGTGATGATTCCATGGAATCAACTAAAAAATCGATAAAAATCCAGCTTTTCCATTTAGGTAAGGTGATCCGATCCGTCAATTTGCAGCCATCAATTCATCAATCAAATTCTATGTTTGGCATCATCAATTTTGGCGCATTCATCATGGCTGGCATTCTCCTCAATCTGACACCGGGAGCGGACACCATGTACATTTTAGGCAGAAGCATCTCACAGGGGAAAAGATCCGGTGTGTTCTCCGCCCTGGGGATTGCGAGTGGGGCGCTGCTCCACTGTCTGTTCGCTGCTTTGGGGCTTTCCGTATTGCTGGCGCAGTCTGCCCTTGCGTTTGCGGTGGTTAAATATGCCGGAGCCGCTTACCTGATCTATCTTGGCATCAAATTAACACGCTCTGCCAGCAATGGGGTCATGGATCTTCTGACAATAGAAGAATCATCGGTTTCTCTGCGTAAGATTTATTTTTCAGGGATGTTGACCAACGTCCTCAATCCCAAAGTGGCGCTCTTTTTTCTGGCGTTCCTGCCGCAGTTTATCGATCCCGCCTATGCTGACAGTGTATGGCCGTTTTTGCTTTTGGGGCTGAGTTTTGTGGCAACTGGAACCATCTGGTGTTTGGCTCTGGCGTTGTTTGCAGCCCGGATGTCAGCACATATCCGCCAAAATATGAAGATCAAAACCTGGTTGGATCGTATCACTGGCGGAGTGTTTTTGCTTTTGGGTTTGAAGTTGGCCTTGAGGAGACCGTGAGATTGGGGTAAAAAAAGCCATTGTTTCTGCGGCTAAGTCTGCGGAAATTGCCATCAGATTGTCCATGCGGATCATTTGTCTGATTTTCTGCCTGCTCATTGTTGCTTTGCTCCCAGCTCAGACGGAGACAAGTTGGCCCCCGGCTGCGGTAGATGTTTTGGCAGCGGGCAGCATCTCCCGATCTGCACAAAGGGATTTGGCGCGTGCCTTGCGAAAGGCTTCGGACAGTACGCAGGTCCAGGAGTTGAGCGAAAACTGGTGCAAGGCCCAGGTTACCAATGGCTATTTAGAATGTTGGGTGGAAGGCTGGGAATGGAAAGGGGAGAGGCTTACTGTTTCCATTTTTTCTGGCCCACGCTACTTCCATCGCAGTGTGCAATTGGAGGGTTTGAATGCGCTGTATTTGCAAAAAGCTGGTCTGGATCGTTTGGTCAAAAAGCAGGCTGCAGTTGATTGGGAGGGATTGGAAAATCGTCTGGCGCAGGTGGCCGATCAATTTCAGCAGGAGGGCTATCCTTTTGCCGCTTTTGATGATTTACAGCTCAGCTACACTGCAAAAGGTGCGGACAGCATCCTGACGGACATCAGTTATCGTTTTTCTGCCGGCCCGGTCATCACCATTGACAGCATCCGCATTCAGGGCAATCCCCGCGAGCAGGATCGTTTTATTCACGATCTGACCCGTTTATATCCCGGTGATGTCTATCAGCAAAGACTCATTGATGACATTCCCCGCCTGCTCAATAATTCGATTTACTACCGCAATGTTCCGGCTCCCAAAGTGGTGTTTACCGCCTACAACACCGCCCATTTAAACATCAAACTGGAAAAGGCTCAAACCAGTAAGTTTGATGTCTTGCTGGGGATTTTACCGCCGGCCAGTGCGACCCAATCGGATCAAAGTGTGCAAATCACAGGTACGGTGGATGTCTTGCTGGTCAGCCCTTTTCGGCAGGGGGAGATCCTGCAATTCAAGTTTGACAAACTGACCTCAACCTCTCAGCAGACCCAATTGCGGTTGCAATTGCCGTATTTGCTGCGGACGCCGCTGCGTCTTGAAGGAGATTTCAATCTGCTCAAACAGGAAGAAGATTTTCTCAATCTCAATGTGCAATTAGGTGGCCGATATGCTTTCAGCCCGACTTTGTCGGCTACCTTCGCTTATCAATTGCGAAATTCCCGTCTACTGGGTGAAGCCGTGGCCGATACCACTTCGCTGGACCAGATCGATGGCAACCGCCAGTCGGGGAGTGTGGGTTTTCTCTTTGACAATCTCGACTACCGCCTCAATCCGTCCAAAGGCGTATTTGCCCAGGTGAACCTGGGGCTTGGACAGCGAACCATCCGTGAGAATCCGCAATTGTTGCTGCGCAATCCCGAGATTTATGAAGATGTCATTCGCAACCAACCCACCCGGGAGATCCAACTGGATCTGCAGTGGTTCAAAAGCCTCTGGCCGCGCCATGTGCTGCACCTGCGCAATCGTACGTATTATCTGGGCATGAACCAGTATTTCCGCAATGACCAATTGCAGGTCGGTGGTGCCAAGAGCCTGCGCGGCTTCAATGAAAACGCATTTTTTACGGACTTCTTTTCTCAGTTCACCGCTGAGTACCGCCTGCAATTGGAACGGAATTCCTTCCTGTTTTTCTTTGGCGACTACGCCTATCTGCAAAACCGCGTCAGCAACCAGATTCTGCGGCCTACAGGTCTGGGATTAGGCATGAATTATGGCACCAAGGCAGGCATCATTTCCATCAGTTATGCCGTCGGACGGACGGCTGAGTTGGCCTTTAATCCTGGGAGAGGCCGGATTCATGTGGGCCTGGTGAATCAGTTTTGATGGGGTGGGGTAACATCCCTTTCGCCGGACGACCCTTAAATCCCGATGCATCGGGAGGCGAGGAGATATTAGGAGGCAATTTGCCAAAGGAAACGCATTGGCGTGACAAGAAAGTCTGCCTACGATGAATTTGGTATTCAGGCCATCAAATTCAGTGCCCTGGACTATCTGTTGAAGCCGGTACAGGTACATGAACTGGAAAAGGCTGTTCAGAAGCACCTGGACAGAAACCAGAACGCAGCGGTCAGTAAACAGCAGATCGAACTCCTGTTCAAAAATCTCCAACTTGAGCAAAGCGGGCAGCCCGGTATGATCGCCTTATCTACCAAAGAAAGCATCGAGTTTGTATATCCGCATGAAATTGTGGCCTGCATATCAGATAGCAATTATACCATGGTACATTTTGTGGATGGACGAAAGAAATTGATCGCCAAAACCCTGAAAGAGTTTGATCGCATGCTGGGGCGACATCATTTCTTCCGTTCACATCATTCTTATCTAGTCAATTTGCGTCAGGTGAAAGAATACATTCGCACTGATGGCGGCTATTTGCTGATGCGCAATAAGGTGACGATTCCGGTCTCAAAGAGTAAGCGCGATGAATTTTTGCGACTGTTGGAACAAGGGTAAAACGCATTGAATGAGGATAAATGGTCGAATGTGATTTTTTTTTGCCTGATCCATTCACGCTTTTTCATTTTTCGTGACCAATAGGGTAAAGCACAACTTCAAGGCGTGAATCCTGAAGCGATGCTCAGGTAGATAACTTCCGTCTGAAAACTGACATAAAGGATAAGCATAGGCGACACGAATGTTCGCCCTGACACCTGCGTGCAAATATTTCGCATAAACCAATGAAGACCATTATTCACATTTGTATCGTGTTGTTGGGACTGGGAGGGCAGACGCTGGCTCAGTCAGGCGAGCGGATCGCTGCCATCCGGCAAACGCTGGATTCTTTGTCTTGCGGGATCGGCGGACTCGAAGAACAGACCACCCTATCTCTCAGGAATGTTCCCTTGTCGGAATATGTTCGTGCCATTGGTGTGCGGCATCGGGTCAATGTCTACATCGAAGACACGCCGGCGCAGATCATGACCAGCAACCTGGTCAATGAGCCAGTCAAATCTGTTTTTGCATTTGTGTGTGAGCGCTTCAATTATGAGCTGCAAATCAGTGGCTCTATCCTGCAGTTTTTGCCCTGGAAGCCACCAACGGAAGGCAAATTGAATGACCCTAAGCCGGTTAAGATCAGCTACACCGATGGCAAGCTCTCCCTTGATCTACGCAATGATTCGCTCCTGGCAGTGATCCGCAAGGTATCAGAGCTGACGGGCCGCAAAATCATCACCAAACCCGGTACCGAAGGCATGCTGAGCCTCTTTTTGCCGCCAACGGATGTGGATACCGCGCTGGAAGCACTTTTCATCGCCAACGGCTTTTCTTTTCAACCGCGGCGCAAGGGATACTATGTGTTGCAGGCGATTGAGCGTTTTCAGCCTGCTGATGAACCCGCCCGACCGCAGGGCGGAACCGATTTTATGGTCGAAGCCTTTGCGGATGCAGATTTTGACTACATCAGCATCGAAGCCCGCAATGCAGATTTACAAGCCCTGGTGGAACAGATTTTTGCTGAAACAGGGGTTGATTATTTACTCTACGAGCAGCTCAGTGGGGTGATCACCATGAATGCAGATATGACCCGTTTGGAAGATGCCTTGCGCTATCTATTTCAAGGGACCGCCTACACTTACAAAAAAGATGAATCACTTTATCTGATCGGCGCCAAGGACCTTGAGGGTATGCGGAGCACCCGAATTGTGAAGATGAAATACCGCCCAACTTTTCAGGCCATTGACCTGATACCTGGCGTTGAAGGCAGTGAATCGAGCAGCTTAAGTCAGGAGGGAAATAGCTCGTCTCTTCGCCAAAACCCTGAATTCCGGAACAATCAGAGTACTTTCAGTGATCCGCGTTTTTCCGGAAATACCAGCTTTCAGCAGAACAATTCCTACGTCAGCACTGACGCTTCTATCCCACCAGAGATCCTGCGAACCAGAGCGGGTGAGGTAGAGATCATTGAATATCCTGAACTCAATCGCATCATTTTACGTGGGCCAACCGATCGTGTGGATGAGGTCGCTTTTTTCCTGGAAGAAATCGATCAGCCGGTACCAATGGTCAAAGTAGAGATGGTGGTGGTGGAAGTGAATAAGGAACGTTTGCTTTCCACCGGGGTGAATGCGGGTCTGCGGCAGGCTGGCGATTCCACTGGTGGCAACCAGGATGTCCTGCCGGGCATTGATTATACACTCAATGGCGCCGCCATCAATACGATTCTAGGCGGCTCACCGGTGCTGAGTAATCTGGGCATGCTCCGCAGCAATTTCTATTTGCAGCTTCGCGCCCAGGAAACCCGCGGCAATGTCAAGGTGCGCATGCAGCCAGTGCTTTCCATGCTCAATGGCCGGGCGGCTTCACTGGTGATTGGACAAACCCAATATTACCTCCTGGAAACCCAGACTGCCAGCAATGGCGCGGTCAACAACTTTCAGCAGTTTACCCAGCGCTTTGAGCGCATCGAAGCCAATGTCTCGCTTTCGATCAAACCATATATCTCCGAGGATGATATGGTTACCCTCGAAATCCTGCCAGACTTTACCACACCAGTAGGTGCCTTTGACTCACAAGTGCCCCCCACCATTGCGACCCGTCGTTTTGATTCGATTATTCGGGTGAAAAATGGTGAGACGGTTATCCTTGGTGGTCTGAGTGAAGAGGAAACGCGTGATAACAGTCGTGGGGTGCCGCTGCTGAGCCGCATACCGATCCTCCGGCGACTCTTTGGCAGTGTCGATACCGGTAAAGCCACTTCGTCCCTCATTATCTACATCACCCCAGTTATCTACTACCAATGATTCGTCCCTTACAACGTATTGGCTGGACGGGCAATGATCTGCTTTTGGGGCTTTCTCTACAAGGCCCGGCGGACATTCATTTGCTGCTGGTGTCGAAGGTAAAGGACGAGTTACAAGCCATTCAAAGTTGGCAGTTTAATGAGCTGGAGACCCTCAAAAAAGAATTGAATCGCTGGCCGGGGGTTCCCATTGTGCTCTATGCTCCCACTGAGGCAGCAGTAGAAAATGAGATCCAAAGTGGAAGTCAGGATGTGATCAGTGCTACTTTGGGGTTTGGGGTAGAGGACAGAAAGGCTTTTTGCTACCAACAGATTCCACTTAAAAATGGCAATCGCCTGGTGCATCTGCGCCGCAGAGAAGACGTTGATGAAATTCTCAAATCACTGGGGAAACTGGCAAAGCGGGTGATCGTAGTCAATTTTAGCGAAGCGGTTTTGGCCTTTTGTGTTCCCGCTTTGTTTGGGTACGAAGAAAGGGAAAAATATACCATTCAAGGATATGTTTGGGAAAGCGCTTTGGTGGGAAAAACGAAGGAGGCCGGCAAAAAGATCGAGACAGCAGATCTGGCGCATGCTTTATCACTTGACGAGAAAGAAGTGCCGATTTATGCCAGTGTGCTGCAGTATCATATTTTCTCCGTAGGGACGGGGCATGCCCCGTCCCTACCAGGGATACAGAAAAACCGACAAACCTGGCAGCAAAATCACCAATGGCTTCGCCGCATTGGCTATGGCCTTACAGCAATGCTCGCACTTTTTATCCTCATGAGTCTTGGCAACCAGTTCCTCAACTGGAAAAGTCAAGCTGAACAAGAGCGGCTGATTAGCCATCGAAGTATCCTGCAAAGCCTTTCCCGAAACGATAGCCTGATTCAGCAGCAGCAAGATTTTATCCATCAGGCGGCTACGGGCATGATCCAGCAGTCGAAGGTCTCTTTTTATCTGGACCGGATTCTGGCCCAAAGTAGCAAAAGCCTTGGCCTGAGTCGCTGGGCTTTTGCCCCAACGGAAAACGTCTTGAAAAAACTCGATGACCGTTTACCAGATCTTCAGCCAGACATCCTGATTGAAGGTTCTGCCAATGAGTCGGTAGAGATCGCCGCCTTTACCGCTAAGGTCGGCCAATTGGATTTTACCAAACGAGCAGAGCTCTTTGATAATACCTATGACTTCCAGCAGCAGCAACACCAGTTCATCCTTTTGATCTGGCTCAATCCATGAAGCAGCAACTGACATATCGCCATTATCTGTACCTGAGTGGGGTTCTCTTGGTTCTTCTAGGAATCGGCTTGTTCTCACATGTTCAATCCTTACAGGAAACATATACCAAGTACCAACTGATCCAAAGCCGGAGTGAGCGGATCGATCAGGCAGATGCCATTTTGCGGGAGCAACAACTACAGCAAAAACGCCTGGCGATACAAGTCAAGCAACTCCAAGCTGGAAACGTTGATCTGCCGGGCCATCTAGCTTTGGTGCAGTATCTGGAACGGCTCTCTCAGCAGCATGATTTGCGGATTTTGGCTCTACCGCAGGAGCAAGTTGAAACAGTGAGCGGCTATTCACTCTCTACAGAGCGCTTCCGTCTCGAAGGGAAGCTCCACGATCTGGTACGAGCCCTCCATCAATTGGAGCAAAAGGACCGGGCCGGAAGCATTACTGCCTGTACTTTTTCACTAGAGCGGATCCTCCAGCAAGGCAAACGCCAATCCCTATTGGTCGCTGATCTCACCCTCAAACGTCTCAATCGAAAATGACCATGAAACGCGAACATATTACAATGAAAGAAATAAAGCCAAGTAGGGGAAGACCGATCTTCTCCATCTTAATAGCTGGTCTTCTGGCATTAACCTCCTGTTCAGAATTTTTGGTCCCTGATGTCAGCGAGGCAACGATCACCATCATCAGCCCCCAGGATACCTTTATCACCGCTCAGAATGAGACAACTTTGTGGTGGGAGGCACATCCTGATGGAGAAGGCTATGAGGTGCAAGTAGTGCGGCCTGATTTTGACCGGGCGGTTTTTCTTTTTGATACCCTGCTGAACAGTGAGCGCCTCAATCTGAACCTTGATCAAGGTGTGTACCGTTGGCGTATTCGGATCAACAATGAAGCCTCAGTTTCTACGTGGCAATCCCGGACCTTTGTCATCGATCAACAGCTTCCCGATCAACCACTGCTCATCGCACCAACAGAAGGGTCTGTGCAGAATATTGATGATGAGATTCGCTTGGAATGGAGCAGCCAGGATATTCCTTTGGATGATTTTCAGGCAGCTGTATCTGATAGTGTGTATCTGTATGATGATGAAGATCGGATCCTGGGAAGAGCATTCTTTAGCAGAGAGAAGATCTGGCGGATCGATGATCTTTTACCTGATCTACAGATGGGAGAAAGTCTTGGGATTCGTTGGCAGGTGATCAGCATTGATGCTGCTGGAAACAATAGGACAGGAGACTCATTTCGCTTTCAAATCAGTCGTTGATGCGCAATCAGAAATGGAATAAGGTGCTCATTCCGGGCGTGATCCTGATTTGGATTGCGGTGGGGATGCAGTTTGTGGACGGCTGTGGGAGTAAAGTGAAAAACGAAATCCCAAAAGCCCCGCCAAGCTTTTCCCTGGATACCAACCAGGGTAAAGAGCCTTTCTCGCTGCTGTTAAGTTATGGTGATCCCTTCTTAAACGCACCTCAGGTAAAGGAAGAAGTTTTTGCCTATCAGAATCCAAACCCCGGCCCAGTGAGTCGCGGTGCTCTTATTAACCCCAATCCGGTTCGGCGACCCCTGCCCAAGCTTAGTTATAAAGGTGGGGTGCAATTGGGAGAAGCCATTACTGGTGTGCTATTGTATGAAGATCGTCCGCGAAACATTCAAGCGGGGGATACCATTGAAGAAATCGTGATTAGAAAAGTTGAACTGACGCACATCGAAGTGTGGTTTGCCGATAGTCTGTATGTGATTCAACAATGAGAAGAATCCAAGACATATCATTTCGAATTACACCTGCGTGGAGAGCTTCTTCTCTTCAAGGCGGCACCCTCATTTACACTCTTCTGATCTCCTCAGTGATTAGCATGCTCCTGGCTGGATACCTCATCATGAACCACGCGCAAGCAAGCTTACTCAACCGGCAGTATTACCAGGAATTGGCAGAAGATAATCTACAGTCGGGTCTGAATCTATGGTTAGCTGAAGGTGCAAAGTTGCATCAAAACTGGTTCCAAAATCTATTTGAAAGCGACATCGATCAATGTGTTATTGAGCCTGAGTCATGGGGACTGATGGGTTTAGTTCATGTTGCGGCTAAACACGGCCCAGCCGAAGCATCGCGTTCTGCCTTGATTGGCCGGGCACTCACAGGTCAGCAACTTCTGAGCTTTTATCTGCGGGACGAGCGTCAACCCTTGACTTTAGCGGGGGATGCCCGTCTGGTAGGAAATCTAAGCCTGCCACCAGCGGGGATTCGCAGCGGCAGAATTGGCAATGTGGCATTTTCGGGTAGGAAACTCTATGACGGCAATGTGAGCGATAGCCGGAAAAGTCTGCCAAGCTTAGATAAAGAATTACTGAACTCCATTTTTACTGAGTTGGCACAACTATCATCAGTGATTGATCCCAATCGATATTTGTTGGATGGGTTTTCCGAAAGTCATCCCTGGTCTGAAGGGCCCAAGATCTATGAGACGGCTGGCAGCTATGAGGTCAGGTCAGTCGAGATCAGAGGGAAATGTCTGATCAAAGCAGCTGATGAAATCATCATTGGTCCAGAGGCCAAACTGGAACATTGTATCCTGATGGCCAGAAAGATCCGGATTCGTTCTGGATTTAAAGGATCGCTTCAGGTTTTTTCCAAAGAATCCGTCATCGTTGAAGCAGGCGTGGAACTCTCGTATCCATCCGTGGTCATGGTTCAGGGAACACCAGACAAAGCAGCAAGCTGTCGGATCGAAGTAAATGCAAGAGTTTCCGGCAGTATCCTATTCCTGCCGCACCTCATACGGGAAAAGCCACTGCGAGATGATCAATGTTTTATCGGGCCTTTGGCAGAAGTTAAAGGAACGCTGTATGCTAGTTATCATCTGGATGTACGGGGAACTGTACATGGTCACACTACTACTGGCAACCTATTGGTGCGGACCCCAGCGGCTCTTTTTCGAAGTCATCTTCTGGATGGGAAATTGACCGGTCCAGTGTCTGGGACATTTGTGGCCCCGATCATCTTTCCGCCTGAAAAGCACGAACTCATTCAGTGGTTGGCAATATGAAGGGAAAGACTGCATATCACCTTACTGGTAGCACCTTGGTTGAGGTGTTGGTCAGCTTGTCCATGATTGGCCTGGTCTTCACACTGGGGATGCTGCTTTTTCAAAGATTGACCAGTCTGAATTCTTCTCCGGAGGTATTCAAAAGTCGGGCGCTGGTAAGACAGGTTTTGGCTGAACCCATTGATCCAGAGATTCTGGAATCAGAGCGAGACATCATGGGGAGGAGACTGGTTAAGAAACTCATTGTTCTACAGCTGGAACCGGCGCTTTATGAAGTACAGGTTCAATGCTTTTGGGGTGAACGCCTTCTGGAAGAGCGTAAGAGATATGTCAATCAAATCAGTAGCAAATGACTGTATCACGACATCGTCTAAAGGGTTTTACCCTCGTAGAAATGCTGCTCGCATTGGCACTCACCAGTGCCGTTCTGACGCTTGGC
This sequence comes from Bacteroidota bacterium, assembly GCA_039815525.1. GTDB lineage: Bacteria > Bacteroidota > Bacteroidia > J057 > J057 > JBCAWW01. Next base: position 18,948 of record JBCBZF010000009.1, read on the forward strand.
TTTTTCACCTTTCGCACTTTCATTCAGTTCCAGATACGCTATGAAATCAAAGTCAATGCGACCTACGATACCGCTCTGATTCATCATCAACTGCAGCAGGATCTTCTAAAGGCTACGCAACTTCAATTGCAAGGCGGAAATGTGCTGCTCTTTGATCCCAACCAGGAACTGTTGATCCGCTATCAATCCAAGGACAGCATGCTGCTCCGCTTTATCGACCAGCGAAGCGATACGCTATTTGGTAAAGGCTCACTTTCTATACACTCCAATCAGCAAAGTTTGATCTGGATCGATCCACTCACTGGAGAGAATCTCTTTCCACTTCCCAAACGCGCCCGGCCATGAAAATCGATCAGACATATCAATCGGTCTATCAAACTAAGCCAGCGGAAAAAGCACCGTCCATCTGGGAGAAGGATATTCAATTCGGCAAAGCCTTTCCGCTCAAGGAGCGCCAAAAGCTCTATCAAATGCTGGGCATACTGCTACGCTCAGGCCTCGGAATCATGGATTGTCTGGCTGTGTTGATTGAACAGGCGAGCAGCAAGAAGATTAAAGTCATGCTTGAGCAGCTACAAGCGCACTTAGAAGATGGTTTGCCACTTTCTCAGGCTATGACACACCAGCCTCGCTTTTTCTCTTAATTTGAAATACAGAATATTAAGGCTGGAGAAGAATCTGGTCAGATGGCGGATATTCTCACCAATCTGGCTGCGCTTTATGGTAAACGCCTTCGCCTAAAGCGCAAAATCATTCAGGCCTTTTCTTATCCTGTCGCTGTCATTGTGGTAGCACTTTTGGTGCTGACCTTCATGATCGCCTTTGTGGTGCCGATGTTTGAAGACATCTTTCAGCGCTTTGATTCTAAATTGCCCCCCATCACGGAATGGTTATTGTCCCTTTCTGACTTTGTGCAGGAAAACGGACTCTGGATGGCCCTGGGGCTGATCATGTTTTCAATCGCCGTTTTCTTTCTACAAAGACAAGTAGGTGTCCGAAGAGTTGGTGCTAAGATGCTGCTCAAGCTGCCATTACTCGGGAATCTCATCCGCAAGCTCCAGCTCTCGCGACTGGCTTATACTTTTTCCATGTTGCTCTCGGCCAAGGTCAATCTGGATCAAACCCTGACCTTGTTGACCGAGATCATCCGCTTTCCACCCTTGCAAAGCGCCTTGGTCCAGATTCGAAAGGAAGTCATAGACGGCTCCAGCTTATATGATGCCATCAGTCAGCAGGACATTTTCCCGCTCTACTTCCGTCAGATTATCCGGGTAGGTGAGCAAACTGCTCGCCTTGATCAGATGATGGAACAAATGGCATTGTCGCTGGAAGAGGAAAGTGAAGCGGGGGTACAACAACTCACACAGTTTTTAGAACCTCTTCTCATCATCGTTTTGGGCGTAATGGTAGCTGTAATTTTGGTGGCCATGTACTTGCCGATGTTTGAGCTGAGCAATGCGATTGGATAAGTGCGGATGGTGCAGAAGAATAGTAGGAAATAGAATACAACTGAATCAAAAACATAGATCATGAAACCAAACCTTCGCCTTAATGGCATGACCCTTACAGAACTCCTGGTGGTTCTTGCCATCCTTGGGATTCTCCTATTATTGGCCTTCCCGGTCTTAAAACCCATTTTCTCCAAGACCTACTCCATGGAGGCCAAAACCAATCTAAAACATTTGGCTCAATTACAGGAAATTCATTTTCTGGAGAAAATCAGCTACTCCGATCAGTTTCAGCCAATTGGCTTTGAACATGCCCGCCTCGTTAGTCAGGAAAATGGAACTGCTCACTATCAGATTGAAATCATCCGCGCTGGCCGGGATGACTTTTTGGCGCGCGCTACGGCCATCACCGATTTTGATGGGGATGGAACCTTCAATGTCTGGGAAGTTGATAAAAGTGGCATTCCCAGAGAAATTCAGCCTGACTAATGGATTGGCTGGCTATTGGCATAGCGACTCTATCTTGCCTGAGCATTGCCTGGCAGGACTTTCGTTCCCGGCGCATTCATATGTTGGCCTTTTTACTATTGGCAGGAAGTGTATTCTTGAATCATATCAGCTGGGAGAATGTTGCCCTCAATTGGCTGATGATTGCCATGGTGATCAGCATCGTCTGGCTCTTCTTTCGGATCAAAACCCAGGGCCCCGTCATGGACAAAAGCCTCGGTTGGGGAGATGTAGTAATGCTACTTTGTCTTGGACTTTGGCTGGAACCGGTCTGGTTTCTGGGGCTTTATACGGTTAGTACAACGCTTTTGGCTATCATCTATCTCATTCTGCAAAAAACTGGACGACCTACCTCTGATCACAATATCCCGCTGGCGGGCTATCTGGCCATTGCCGCCCTTTTCATCCTTCCGCTCCAACACTTATTCGCATGACCATTGAACAGATTGATTACCGTATCCTTGCGCGTCTCACCGCAGAACAAGCGCACGCCTTTCGGGTGGTGCCAATTAAGGAAAAGGATGGAGTATTGGTATGTGTGGGGGAAGACAATGCCAAACTTCCCCAGTTGCAATTGATTTTGGGACAAAAGGTGCAGCTGAAAAATATCGCATCTGCGGAACTGCAAAAGCTATTGCTACAGCATTATCCGATGGAGCATGCCGCTCGTTCGCAAATTACAGAGAGTGATGAGTCGGATATCGTCCGTTTTGTCAACAAAGTGATGGAGGAAGCAGCGGCGATGAAAGCCAGCGATATTCATATTGAACGTTATGAAGAATCCGCCCGCATCCGTTTTCGTTGGGAAGGGCAATTGATTGAGAAGTATGAAGTGCCACTGGATCAGTACAATGCCCTCATTAGTCGCATCAAGATTCTATCTGATCTGGACATCTCAGAGCGCAGATTGCCACAGGATGGCCGTATCAATCTCAAGATTCAGCAAAAGGCAATTGACATCCGGGTTTCCACTGTACCTGGTAAATATGGGGAGAAGGCGGTGTTACGTTTGCTAACCCGTTCTGAAAAGCATCTGGATCTCACCCGTCTGGGCATGTTGCCCCATCATTTTGGGGCTTACCAAGAGGCCATCAAACAGCCCAACGGCATCATCCTCATCACTGGTCCGACCGGCAGTGGCAAAAGCACCACCCTTTATGCCACACTGAACCAACTCAATCAGCCGGATTGCAACATCATGACGATCGAAGATCCGATCGAATACAATCTCTCTGGCATCAATCAGGTTCAGCTCAAAGAGAACATTGGCTTGACCTTCGACGCGGCCTTGCGTGCCTTTCTCCGTCAGGATCCCAACATCATCATGGTGGGGGAGATTCGTGATACACCTACTGCTAAAATCGCTATCCGAGCCTCTCTTACGGGTCGCTTAGTGTTTTCCACGCTTCACACCAATTCTGCCTGGGATGCAATTGCACGTCTGACCGATATGGGCATAGAGCCCTATCTGCTGGCCGCTTCGCTGCGGATGGTCGTGGCCCAACGCCTGGTGCGGGTGCTGTGTCCGCATTGCAAGCAGGAATCAGACGAGATCATCCTCCCGGAATGGCAAGAGAAGAATGATATCAAAACCCACTATGTCGCCAATGGCTGCCCGCAATGTTTTTATACTGGTTATGCCGGACGGCAGGCGATTTTTGATGTGCTGCCGATTGATCGG
>JBCBZF010001007.1:0-2664 GCA_039815525.1 Bacteroidota bacterium
CACCACATTGCACTGCCCGATATTCCCAATCAGGATGTCCTGGTGCCCATCGAGATTGAAGTCGGCAAGCTCTACCGAGAATGACCAGTTGTCTGGTTCCCAGAATTCCTGTGTTTCTGTAAATTGTCCGGCTTCATCCCCAAAATAAATGGCATTGGCTTGTCGGATGTTGGCGCAGACAATGTCTGGAAAGCCGTCCTGATTCAGGTCCCCAATTGCAACGGAACGCGTCTCATCCCGCCCGCTTCCAAAAGGGATTTTCTGATCAAAATTGCCACTGCCATCATTTAGCAAAATATGGTTTTGCTGCCGATCGCGATTCGCCAGAACCAGGTCAATGTCTGAATCACCGTCAATGTCCACCGCTTCCACATCGATGGTTGCACTGCCTTTCTCTCCGAAATACACACATTCCGTCAATCCGCCTGTCCCATCGTTGAAACAGATTTGGTTGGGCTTTCTGCGGTTGGTGATGATGATATCAAGATCCTGGTCAAGGTCAATGTCAACCAGCCTGAGATTTCTGGTCGGGGCATAGGCGTCACCAAAATTACCATGATAGGAGAAATGCCCGCTACCATCATTCATGAGGATATAATTCGGGGCATTGTCATTGCCAACCGCGATATCCAGGTCGCCATCTTGGTCCAAATCCCCCAGTTCGCAGGCGTAGCTGGTTTCGAGATTTTCCCCCAATGGTCTGGCGACCGTAAAAACGCCATTTCCCGCGTTGAGAAAAACATAGTTTTGCTCCGGCCAATGCCGCCCATTGGCGACGACGACATCCATGTCGCCATCATTGTCGACGTCTCCTATGTCCAGAGAAGCACTCAGGGCTTTGCCTGTTCCGAGAATGCGTCTACCGTTGTGGTTGTCAAATGACATATCCTGGGCACATAGGCTGCCTGAAAAAATCAGCGCAAAAAACAGGGAATAATGTCTCATCACAAACGAATTTTGAACTGACTGTCGCAGCTGTTTCAACATCACTTTTATTTGCGTGTACATGGTTCACCTGTGTTTTCGATTAGATTTTGATTGGTCCAATCTAATATCTCCTGTAAAATTGGCGTTAATGATGCGCCTTTTGGCGTCAGGCTGTATTCTACTTTTGGTGGAATGACATGATAGGATTTCCGATCGATGAGTTGAAGCCTTTCTAAATCTTTCAGTTGCTGAGAGAGCATTTTTTGACTGATCCCATGTATCGCCCGGTTTAGCTCATTGAATCTCATAACCTCATGTAATTGAAGAAGCCATAGAATCACAGGTTTCCATTTCCCGCCTATTTCATTCATAAACAAGGTAATCGGGCATTCTTTCGCCTGCTGATATTTCTTATCAGATTTTATCATTTCTAAGGGATTGGCAATCAATAAATCAAACGAATAGGTTACTAAGTTACCGAAAAGTAAGTACTTGATTCGAGCGCACCACAGGCATACTTTTATCCCAAAACCCAAAGATGAATCAAAAAACAATCGTCATTACCGGAGGGAATTCCGGAATTGGTTTTGCGTGTGCAGACTATCTGATCAAGCATGATTTTCATGTCATCATTACCGGTCGGGATTCAACCAAACTCGATCATGCCTTGCAAAAATTGGGAGGAAAAGCTGAGGGCTATCTTGTGGACGCGGGAGATCTCACTCAAATTGATGGCTGGGTACAGTCATTACAATCAGAAGGCCGAAAAATCGATGGCCTCTTTATCAACGCTGGCATTTTCGTGGCTGCAGAATTTGAATCAACCACAGAGGAGATTTTTGATACAAGCATGAATATCAATTTCAAAGGTCCGTTTTTTACGATTCAAAAATTCCTGCCCCTCCTGAATAATCCCTCCAGCATTGTCCTGAACACATCCATTGTTGTCTTTAAGGCATTCATGAACACGAGCATTTACACCAGTAGCAAAGCCGCTCTTGAAAGCCTGGCGCGGGTTCTGAACATCGAATTGGCACCACGAGGCATCCGAACAAACATCATCAGTCCCGGCGTAACCAAAACCCCCATTCTGGAAAAGGCCGGTATGTCCCGAAGTGAAGTTGATCAGCTGATGAAAAGTCTGGAAGATTCATTGCCCATCGGACGAGCCGTTTTACCAACCGACATTGCACCAGTTTTGAAATTCTTGATGTCTGATGAGTCAATGGTCCTGAGAAACGAGAAGATCATCATTGATGGTGGTTCGACGCTGTGATCTCCTTTTCAGACAATGCCGCGAGATGATCAAAACGGTCCCATTGTCTCAATTTGATTGATCTCTCCGTTTGTGAAACACTGTTCACCTTAAGTTAGCATCCATTTCATCAATCAATTCCCGGAAGGTCTGGAATCCGCTGACATCCAATCTTTCAGCTGGCATTTTCGCGCCAATATGAGAGAGCGCCATGCCTATCAGGATTGGAAGGATCAACCACCATGTCAATTCACCCAACAACCAGCATCCGATCAAGCTCAACAATCCAACCAGCACGACAAGTCCTCCGATTCGCGTTAGTTTATGGGGTTGATGGTCAAAGTCAGACATTGTGCCGGGCGCAATCTTATTGACTTCCCACATCAGTACCCAGGCATGCTTCAGAAAGAATGGATTGATTGCGGTACTCGGCTTTAGGGCAGAGGTATCCGCTCCTTTTTGGGCCAGGTTTTTCTTGAGGG
>JBCBZF010001303.1:0-1603 GCA_039815525.1 Bacteroidota bacterium
ACCGATTCGCCTTTTGCAAACAAAGAACCAGGCTTGGAGGATAACAGCCAGCCTCAAATTCCACCACAGTGTTCATTATCAGACATTTACCCTGACGATACCAAACAAAAGACAAGAGGTGGCATTTTTCCATTTCAAATAATGTCGGCCAGTATCCACAGAGCTTGATGTGAATATTCATAAAAATGACGCAAAGCGCTTTTCTCTTACGTAATGAATGGCTGTTACAGACCATCCAGCTCAAACGAATATTGGACCGCTTGTAAGTTTAAATTCATATATTGGGAAAAATCGATCGATTGTATGAACATATTGTTGGTTGAAGACAACCTTGGGGATGTCCGACTGACGGAAGAAGCGCTGAAAGAGGGTAAACTGAGTAATTCGCTGCGCTTATCTGTGGTCAGTGATGGTGAAGAAGCCCTGCAATTCCTAAAAAAAGAAGGCCCATATCAGCAGGCTCCATTTCCTGACCTTATTTTCCTTGACCTCAATATTCCCAGGCTGGATGGCAGGGAAGTGTTGCGTGTCATTAAAAATGATGAAAAGCTCAAGCTGATTCCGGTAGTCGTCCTCACAACCTCAGACGCTGAACTGGATATCTTAAAGAGTTATGAACTGTACGCCAATTGTTTTATCACCAAACCGGTGGACATTGATCAGTTCATCGAAGTCGTCCACAGCATTGAGAATTTTTGGTTTAAAGTGGTTAAGCTTCCTTCAATACATTAACGCGTGGCAAAACCGATACAAATCCTCCTGATTGAAGACAACCCTGGCGATGTCAGACTCCTACAGGAATACCTGGCTGACTCGGGACTTGCGTTCAAATTGCATCACAGCGAAACCCTCGCTGGCGGGCGAAAGATTTTGTATCAACAGCCCATTGATGTGATCCTGCTGGATTTACAGTTGCCTGATAGCATGGGCTTTCCCACTTTTGAGAACCTTCACAAAGAATTTCCGGCCAAACCGTTCATTGTCCTCACCGTTCTGTCAGATGAATCTCTCGGTCTGCGAGCGGTCAAAAAAGGGGCTCAGGATTTTCTGGATAAAAATGAACTCGATGGTCAAGTGCTCAAACGTGGCATTGACTATGCGATTGAACGCAAGCAATTGATGCGCAGGCTTGAGGAGGCCCAACAGCTCGCAAAAGTCGGAAATTGGGAATTGGATCTCAAAACCAATCAGCTCAGCTGCTCCGTGCAACTACGGGACATTTTTGAAAGGGTCCAGCCTTTTGGGACGTTGGAGGACTATCTTTATGCCATTCCGCAGCAGGACCAGGAAACGGTGATCAAAGTATTGCGGGAGAGTTTTACTTCCGGGGATGCGTTTCAGGTAGACCATCAGATCAAAACCCCAGGGGGAGGAATCAAATATGTATTTCTCCGGGGAAAAATAGACATGCTGAATGGGCAAGCCTGTAAGTTGATTGCCACGACGCAGGATATCACCCAAAGAGTGGAAATGGAGCAGCTTCGGCAGGAAAAAGAGCTGGCGACCAAATCTGCCAAACTGCGTCAGGATTTTCTGGCCCGTACTTCCCACGAAATCCGGACCCCCCTCAACCCCATCCTTACCCTGACCAAAATGTTGCTGC
>JBCBZF010000397.1:0-6104 GCA_039815525.1 Bacteroidota bacterium
AAACGGTTTTTAAACAAAGGCAGATCTTCATGATCCAAATCAATGCCGCCATCAATGATGGCAATCACGACCGTATCACCAAAAGCGGTTGCACCGCCCGTGCTAATGTCCCAGGCTTCTGGTGCATCCACATCGGCATCAGTATTGCCACCGCTCTGACCGGTATTGTTCAACGCCCATTGGCTGGCAAATAAGGCATCATCAGGCGTCGTGGCCGTCGCAGTACGGGCTTCAACCAAATGGTTGAACTGAACCATCTGCACTTCCTTTCGCATGCCAATTTGCAGCAGGCTTTCCTCCTCATTGATTTGATCAGGTGGGTAGGAAAGGAGATAAATGTTTAACCTCTTACTCAATTGTTTCTTCGATTCAAGACCAACCGGACCATTTCTGCCTTGTAGAGGACGCCGTAAGAGTTGAGAGATGGATGCCTCTGGTTTCAGGACCACAATCACTTCACCTTCTACTTTTGGTGCTTGCCCCTGAAGACTTTGTAAGAGAAAAGATGGGATGAGAATACAAAACAGAAATGCAAAACGTTTCATAAGGGAGGGTTCAGATCATTTGACTAATAGCCTGTCAATTGGATTGGAATCAAGTCTTTTTTGATGCGGTTTTATTTTTATACAACTTCATCCTGATCATTACCCAACTTTTTCTGTATGCGAGCTGTTTTTTTCTGCTTCCTTACCTTCCTCACCATTTCTCTTCATTCTCAAAAAGCCAGCCGCCTTCCTGCCTACATCAATTCAGAAGCTGAGGAAAGAGAACCAATTCTCTCCCCTGATGGTCGGACGCTCTATTTCTGGCGCAGGGTCAGTGCTGAAAATTTAGGCGGAAAAGATGATCCCGGAGACATTTGGTACAGCAAAAAAGATCGGTCAGGCCGTTGGATGACAGCGCAGCAATTTCCCCAACCGCTCAATAGCAAGGGACATGATTTTGTCTGGGGCGTTTCGCCCCGCCACGATACCCTTTGGGTCCATCAGGTTTCACCCGGTGTCAGTGATGTCGGACTGGCATATTCGGTCAAAACACCCGATGGATACTGGACCAGTCCACGCGAAGCATACATCAGAGATTTCACCTATCGGGGAAGTTATAAGGACTTTTATTTTACCAAAGACCGCATCATGATTCTGCCCAATGCAGGAGATGATTCTTATGGAGGAACCGATCTCTACGCCTGCTTCCCGATCAATGATACTGCATGGCAAAGACCGATCAACCTTGGCCCGGTGATCAATACCTCAGGAGATGATGATGCGCCATTTCTTTCTGCGGACGGGACCAAATTATATTTTAACAGCAATGGACATGGAGGAGAAGGCGATCATGATGTATTTGTCTCTCGTCGGCTGGATAATAGTTGGCGAAACTGGTCGCCCCCAGAGCCAGTCGGAGCGCCCATCAATACCCCTGGCTACGATTTTGACTTCATCATGTCTGATGACGGAAAAACCGCCTTTTGGGGATCCTCCACCAATAGCATCGGCAGCAATGATCTCTTTCAGATGGATCTCAGCAAATGTGATGTCCATATTTATCCGGAAGGAGAACAAAGAATGTGTGAGGGGACGGTTGCAGTATTAGAAGCTGGCTTTACCCCAGACGAACAGGTCTCCTATCAATGGCTCAAAGATGGACGGCTCATTCCCGGACTGACCACGCGCAGTATTCGGGTGAAAGCGTCTGGAGACTATCAGGTAATTCGTACCCGACCAGGCTGCAAAGCTACCTCTACGGTCAGTCAGGTCCGTTTTGTTCAACCGCCTGGCGGTGATCTGGTAGCCGGTAGTGATGTCATTTGCCCAAACGATTCCACCAGTATCCGGGTAGTTTCCGCTGAAGCGACACGGTTTCAATGGACCAAAAACAATCTGGAGATCCCCTTTACCAATCAGGAAACCTATTGGGTCAAGACCGCAGGGAACTACCAGGTGGTCATGTACAATGGCGGGTGTCGGGGTGTTTCACGCAGCATCAATATGCGACGATTCGAAGCACCGGTCATTCAAAGTGGCAGCAGCCTGAGCAATGATGGACCGGTTATTCCACGCTGGAATTGGACCAATAAAGTCCCATTTGAAAAAGGCGAACGATTTGTGCAGGACATCGCGGCCGGACCAGAAGGCAATGCCTTTGTCCTGACATCCACTGAGAAAAAAGGTCGATTTTATGATCAAGTATCAGTTTTTAGTAGCAATGGATTGTTTCAAAAAAGTTTTGAGCAGGAAAATATTGGTAGAAGAGAAAGTCGCCTGCTGGCCAGCGATCCAGAGGGTAACCTGCTGATCGCAGGAAATGAAACCTACCTGATCAAGTATCGCGCTGATGGCAAAATGCTGTGGAAACAGGACGAATCCCGCCAGAACCTGGTGGGGCTCACAACCGATCCGCTCGGTAATGTCTATGCAGCCGGCCGATTTGATGAGCGGGAAATTATCCAGGGTAAGCCACTGGATGCCGTCAGTCGGGGTGGTTTATTTTTGTCCAAGCATGCGCCGGATGGCAGACTGGTTTGGGCAAAAAACTATGGTGTGGATGGAGAAAAGTATGTCTTTCCAGACGCATTGCATGGAGACTGCGCCGGCAATGTCTATCTCGCCGGTGGTCTGGACCTGATTGGTAATTTTGAAGGCAGTCTGGTGCGCGCCTCTCTGCGGGAAGAAAACTATTTCCTTGCCAAAGTAGGTCCTGCGGGCAAGGTTAAATGGACCAAGAAATTGGTCACACCACGGAGTCGTAGGAAACTGCACGCTGTTCATACCGACTGCGAAGGACGCAGCATCATGTATCTCAATGGGCAACTCCTCGTCATCGGTGCAGGTGGAAAAACCCTCTGGCAGGGACGCCTAAAACGTCCGGACGACAGTCCGGTCATCGCCGTACGTCTCAACGCAGCCCAGGGCGAATTCCACATCGCTGCCTTAAACGAAAAAGGTGAACTTTTCATTAGCAAACTCAATCGAATTTACAATCAGATTTTCATCTGGCGGGACCGGGGCGCGGAGGCCACGAAAGTCAATGTCCCAGCCTTGACATCCATCAATGGAGACTTGTTTATCTCTGCCATGAGCAAAGGAAATGGCTTTGAGGGTACACAGTTTGATCTAACCAGTCGTTCTACGACCTTTTTGATGCAATACGGCCCACCGGATGTGATCCTGCAACGCGACGCCCTGGAAATCTGCAAAGGCGAAAGCCTGCAATTGCGAACCCGACCACAAGCCGGTATGCGCTATCAATGGTATCGGGATGGCCAGCCCATTGCAGAGGCGACCACCACCCGCCTACAGGTAGAGCGGGCAGGAAGTTATCAGGTGATGGCGATTAGCTATGACTGCCAGCGACTCTCCCAGCCGCAAGCGGTCACCCAATGCGGTGAAAATACACCTTCTCCGGTGGTAAGCGCCAAACCAGACATCATTCCGGTGCCGCCTAAGCCAGAACCGAAACCGATTATCCAGAATGAACCTGAAGAAGATGTGGTGCCCCATAGCGATCTCCGGACGGACAATCGGGGGCGGCCGCAAAAGTTACGCGGCAGACGCATCAAAACGCAGGAAGAGATTGTAATAGGGTCCCGTCGGGCGACGGTAACCGTCTGGGATCATGCGGCTGAAGATCGCGATACCGTTTCGGTGAGCATCAATGGCAATTGGCTGGTGCAGGAGTACGGCCTGCGCAAGCGAAAAAAGTCATTTGAGGTGGAATTCGAGCCTGGTACCAACTACATCATTCTGTATGCCCACAACCTGGGTGCCACTCCACCCAATACTGCTTCCATTACTGTCGATGACGGGGTGAGGAAGCAAAGCCTGCAGCTGCGCTCCAATTTGCGCAACTGCGGGATGCTAACGGTCCGGACGCCGGACGATTGATTTATGCTGATACCTTGCTTCTGGAACTGTCCTTTGACAAGACATAGAAGGCGTGAATCACACCTGGCAGAGCAAACAGTAAGGTCAGAATGATATTGACCAGCAGTTTTCCGCTCAAACCAAAGCGAAGCAGTACTGCAATCGGAGGGAAAAAAATAGCAAGTATAATCTCAAGAATGCTCATGATTGATGGGCGTTATGTTGTTTTCCTTAAAGATGTGGTTAAAAGCTGAAAGTTGGAAATTCAGTTATGACGGAGAAAGTGAAAAAGTCTGAATCTCGGTATAAACGGGTCCATCCGGCTGTAGATCAGAAGACCAGAGTACCAGATCAAATAGGGTAAATGTTGGCAAAGAAAGAGACTGCGGCAGTGAAATATCTGCTATGCTATCCGGTGCATTAAAACGTGCCAGCGTGATATGAGGAATAGGGGAAAGACGATTTTGTTGGCGGGGCTGAATTTGTTCGTAGAAAAATTGGAGTTTCTGGACCAGAAGACGAAATTCGTCTGATTTTCGATAGCGTGCCCATAGCATTCTTGGCCTTTGGCCAAGTGGTGCCGCAACAATGGCATCAAATTGGAGGGATATTGACTGCACATCACGCAGACCATAGCCAAAAAGTTCCTTGAGATTTTCGAGCTGTTCCAGCGGAACATTGCCGAGAAACAAAGCCGATAAATGAAGATTTTGTGGCCTGATCCATCGAATGCCCGGTATATGTCGATGCTGTTGCATCCACTCACTCAATCTATGACTGGTGACGTCATTGGGCTTCACCCCAATAAACATCCGGAGAGATGTTTGTTTCTCTGTCATGTTGCGATCAACAAGATTACATTTTTTTCCCTAATCACGTACAAAACGAAGACAACCAATACCCATGCTTCCCAAATCAACCCACTTTCTTTTTCTATTTTTACTGCTCTCGTTTTCCAATCTTTCTGCCCAGGATAGTAGTCGGGGAGAGAAAGATCCCTTTCAGGTAATTTCATACACGCTTGACAATGGCTTGACGGTCATCCTCAATGAAGACCATCATCAACCACAAATTTTTGGTGGGGTAGCCGTCAATGCTGGCGGAAAACAGGATCCCGCTGATGCAACTGGTATGGCGCATTATCTGGAGCATATGCTGTTCAAAGGTACCCGCGAACTGGGAACCAGCAATTTTGAAGCGGAAAAGCCCCATCTCGATTCTATTTTGATCTTGTATGACCAATTGGCCCTGGTAAACAGCGAGGAAGCACGAAAGGCACTTCAGCAAAAAATCAATTATCACTCCACCGAAGCAGCACAATACAGCCTCGCCAATGAATTTGACAATCTGCTCAAAAGCATTGGGAGCACTGGTGTCAATGCTTTTACAAACGAAGAGATGACGTTTTACCATAATTCTTTTCCGCCCAATCAGGTCGAAAAGTGGTTAGACGTATATGCCCATCGTTTCCAGCAACCTGTCTTTCGAACGTTTCAATCGGAGCTGGAAGTAGTCTATGAGGAGAAAAATCGATCCATGGATAATTTTGGAACAGCATTGATTGAAAAATTTAATCAGCAATTCTTCAAAAATCATCCCTATGGTCAGCAAACAGTCATTGGAACAGTAGAACACCTGAAACGGCCTTCCCTCCGGAAGATGTACGAATACTTCAACACCTATTATGTTGCCAACAATATGGCACTGATTCTATGTGGAGATTTTGACTCAGACGAAGTGAAACCTTTGATTGAAAAAACCTTTGGTGCACTCCCGAAAAAGGATATCCCCCCCTACCCTGACTATCCAGAGCTTCCTTTTGCGGGAGCAGAGTTGATCAAAATGAAAGCCGCCCCTGTGAAGCTTGGGGCAGTGGGATATCGAACCGTTCCAAAAGGGCATCCTGATGAAGTTGGTCTGGAAGTGTGCAATTATCTGCTGTTCAATGAATCTGAAACCGGTTTGCTCAATCAATTGGTCCTGGACAATAAAATCATGTTTGCAGGTTCTTTTCCTCAGGTCTACAAAGACCACGGCGGGCAAATCGTTTTTTATGTGTTGAAAATATTGGGACAATCGCATAAAAAGGGAGAAGAACTGGTTTTTGCTCAAATTGACCGTCTTGCACAAGGAACCTTTTCTGATGATTTACTGGCTGCCGCCAAAAACGAAATGATCGTGGACCATGAGAAACGCCTGGAAAAGCTTGATGATCGTGGTGTGGCTCTGGGAGAGGCCTTT
>JBCBZF010000220.1:0-7840 GCA_039815525.1 Bacteroidota bacterium
GGCACATTTGGACAGTTCAGATGCCAACACGCTTTTGGGTGATGAAAACCTGAAAGTTGTACTGGCTGAAAGAGACATTAGCCGTCGCAAAGACATTGCGGCTTATTTGACCCAAAAGCAACCGGAGATCATCACCCTGACTTCTCCGGCGACGGTTATCTCCGACTTTGCCAAAGTAGGCCGCGGCAATCTGATTTCACCAGGGACAACCCTACACGCCAATGTGATGCTGGGAAGTTTTAATCAGGTCGAAACCCATGTGTCCATGGAGCCGGATGTTCAGGTGGGAGACTATTGTACGTTCCAGGCCGGTGCGAAAATTGGCCGTGAGGTCATGATTGAGGACGAAGTTTTTGTCGGCATGGGAGCGGTGATTCATCCTGGTGTATCAATCGGGAAAGGCGCCATGATTGGGGCAGGTTCAGTGGTCCTCACTGATGTTGCACCTGGCGATTCAGTCTTTGGCAATCCTGCCAAGCCGGTATAATCACTATCTCTCTGCTTCCAGCGAGCGGATCAATGAAATGTTTCTGCGTTCAATGGGTGTCAAAAACAGATTGACGTCCGCATGCTGGGCTTTGTACCAATCAGTTTGCTGAAAATAGGTATCCATTTTGCCACCTTTTCGAAAGCTGTAGCCGTAACGGGCGAATATCTCGTTGCGCATGAGCTGTAATTCTGCACGGGTAACATCCGCTAATGCTTCTTCTGCCAGAAGACCGGTAGAGGCTTCGGGGTATTTGCCGCTCAGATAGATTTCTGCCCGGTAAGATCCAATTTCGTACATGCCTGCCTCTGGCAGAGAACTCCACGGTCGGTCAATTTTGAGGCCCAGCCGCTTTTCGCCTTCAAATTGAAAGCGTACAAAGGTGCCAGTGGCTTCATCTGAGACGAAGCGATTGCCATCGATGAAAACATTGCTCAGGTTCTGATAAGACCAAATAAAGCGTTCACCGCGTAGCTCGATCCGCTTGACCTGGGCCACGACGGTGGCACCTGAAACCATGAGCCTGAGCGTGGACTCCTCTTCAGAACAGCCGAAGGCATAGGACCCTTGATAGTCTTCTGGAAAAGATGCTTTCCAGGCCGCAGGCTGTAAATTGCTCTGCTCGGCGCAGCCGACGAACTGGGCCTGAGCGAACAAAGGGAAAGAACAAATCAACAAGAGAAAGGAAATGTGTTTCATCGCACGGACGTTTTGGTAAAGATACAATCTGGATGGATGGATTAAAACTTATGCGCGGGAAGCCGGTCTGACAAAATACATCAGGATGCCCTCCCAACCATCGCGTATCCATTCGCATTGGTCCAATTGCCCTTCGCTGTATTCCTGCAGAATCTTTCCCCAAAAGCTAAGTGCGCTGCGATTGCTGTAATAACAAGCGACCTCCCAAACACCCGGATAAAGATCCAGGGCCGCAAAAGCAACGGCTTTTCCCAAGCCTCTTCGTCTGAATTTCCGCATGATGAAAAATTCTGCAATGCTATGTCCACCGGCATGTTCTGGCTTTTGCATGACTTGATTAATGAGGACAAATCCTGCAATTTCCGCATCGACTTTGATCAAAAATGCTTCCCGATTCTCTTCGGTCCAGTAGTGATCCAGATAATGATAGCCATACAATCCGTCCGGTCCGATGGGATCTTTCTCAAATTCGCTGAAATCATAAGCGTATAATTCCATCAGGTTGCGGAGAATAGATTTTTCCTGAAAACGCACTGGATGAAGAACAAAAGTGGGGGTTTGCATGCTAGGGATCTCGGAAATTAAGGTTGGTTGCGCCCATGAATTTCGGTAATTTTTGGCGGGAAGTCTATCCCTGTTTCTGCAAACTGCTTTGAACTGGTATGCGTAAATACCTGATGCTTGCCTCTTTGCTATTCTCTTGTGCGCTGGCCCAGCAAGCACCTGACATGGTGAGTCTGTCCAGCGAGCCGATTGATCTTGATGCCGCCCCAACGGTCCGCATGCGTCTGCTGGACCCTGAATTGAAAGCACATTCCGTTTTCCTGATTGGTGAAGAACACTGGATTGCGTCCAATACCCGTCTGCAATATCGATTTCTGACCTACCTCTACCATCATGCAAAAGTGCGAACCCTCCTGCTTGAAGGCGGATTTGCCTATGGTTGGTTGATCAATCGTTATTTGGAAACCGGAGAGGAAACACACCTGATCAAAGCCATCACCAAGCCAGCGACCTGTCCGGAAAATCTCTTTCAGATGTTTCGGCAGATTTACCAATTCAACCGTGTGTGGGCCAAGGAAGATCCCATTCGGGTGGCGGGCATCGATTTGGAACGATCTCCCCAGCAGGTGCTGGAATGTCTGTATTTTATGCTGCCTGACAAGCAACCCAATGCCGCAGTACGCGCCAGAATTCGTTCGATCAAAGTACGGCATGTCAAGGAATCTTCAGACGAAGACTTACGCAAGTTTTTTCGTCAGTTTCAGAAAGAGATTCTGGAAACCCCCTGGGGGCATCAGCAGTTTTGGGGCGAAAACTATGACCTGGTGGTGATGATGCTCAACAGTTTGGTGGAGAGCTTTGATTTACCCAATCTGGAAAACATCTTCAATGATCGCAGTGCGGATCGCCGCCGGGAGGAGATGTTGTACCAAAATTTCCGTCGTCTACATGGAAAAGGTTTGATTCGCGGGAATTGCATGGGGCAATTTGGTGTCATTCATACCGAGCTGGCCCCCAGCATAGACTGGGGCTATCCGACGCTTGCCCAGCAGCTCAACGAATCCAATGGCTCTCCGGCCAGGGGCAAAGTACTGACCATCGCCAAGTATTTACGTCGCCAACCCATGATCTACGATAATTTTAAGGGATATCCCTGGTTTTTCTCGGAAATGGATCGCCTGGATCGCATGCACAATGCCGATGTCCTCTTGGTTCGACTGGCGGAAGGCCGCCGCGAATTGCCCCGCCTGCAGCAAAATATGCCCTTTGTGCTTCTGATGGATCGGGATTTTGAACGGGAGCCCTGTAAGTGATGGAAGAGGGTCCGGTAAGAGGAGAACGCAATCCATCATCTAACTTCCTCAAACATTCAAACTCGCCCCTGACACTTCTCACCTTTCACCTAAAAAAAACCGTCCTTCCATTCCCTGGGGAAGAAGGACGGCCTCATATAGAGAAGGCTTTGCTAAACGAAATGGTTAGCGAGAAAAGGGCCGGGACAAGACCGCACCGGCCCATTCTCGGAAAGTATTCGATTCATTTGCCGTGAATCCATTTTGTAGGAGAGAGGTGTCAGGTGAGAGGAGAGAGCTCCCTACGCCTTTCAATCTCTTCTTTTCAAACTCGCTCCTCGCTCCTGACACCCTGCCCCTGATTAGTACGACCACAAGTGATGCTCGAATTCGAGCAGTTCTTGACGGCGACGCTCTGCTTCCTGCAGGGTGCGAATGGGTTCGCCTCCTACATTGATCAGGATGCTGTTGAACAGGCGAAGTTCAAATACTTCGGCCATGGAACGCACCTGAGCGTCATTGAAGCGGTTTTTCCACTGGGTCTTTTCCAATTGGGTCCTGACTTCATCCCATTTGAATCGGGCCAGCACTTTTTCCGGCAACAGACCGGATGGATCTACCCAGATGATTTCAAAGAAATCAATGTTATACACCATAGAGGAGCGGGTCCGGTCGAATACCCAGTCTTCCACCATGTGAATAACCTCTTCGTATGGGCCATAATCTACCACTTCTGGTTCTGGTGCTGCGACACTGGCTTTGGATACTTCTTCCTCAAAAGGGGAAGCCCATGCTTCATCAGAACTGGACACTTCCCAGTCATCGCCCCATTCGCTTTCGCGGGGGCTGGTTTCGGTATCCTCTTCATCGTACTCTTCTTCTATGCCCATGGCCTGATCAAATTCGTTCATCCGATCGACCAATTCCTGGTAAGACATGGGTTTGATGCCATTGTCTGGATCGTAAGCAGTGTATTGGCCAGCTTTGACACCATTGATCAAAGAAACGACCAAGCCCTGTTGTTCGGGGTACTGCCCCCCCTCAGAATAAAAGTGAGACACATGATTCACCAGGGGTTTGTTGATCTTTTCGACCATGCTGATCCGATTCACAACCCTTTTGCGCCAGAAGTGATCATCCTGTCGGGTTTTGAACTGTGCGAAGGCTGAAGTCCCCAGTATGAGGCACAAGGCAGTCAAACAAAATTGTTTCATCATTCAGCTTACTTAAGGTTTGTTGTCTTTTGGGGGTGTGTGATTACCACAAAAAGTAAGCGTGCTTCATTGTGTATGATAAAAATGAATGATGGTGTCAGAGATGTACAGAGTAAACGGCGCGTTTTGGCTGCTTATTGTAGGAGGCCCAAAAAAGATGCAGGCTGTCCCAATTGGACAGCCTGTCATACATCTAGCCACCTGATCGTAAAAAAATAAATTGAGCTACAAGTAATCTTTAATAATGCCAGAGGTGGTGCTCATATTCCACCAGGGCTTGTCGTCTCTGCTCTGCTTCTGCCAGTGTTCTGATTCCGTTGCCTGAAACATTGATCAGAAAGCTGTTGAAGAGACGCAATTCAATGATTTCTTTGAGACTGCGGTGTTCTGCTTCATTGTGGCGGTTGACCCAGGTCGCCTGATCAAGGGTTTGAGCCACATCCTCATAGCGGAAAACTGCCAGGGTTTTTTCCGGCAGGGTTTCTCCCGGATCGGTCCAGATCAGCTCAATGTAGTCGTAGCGGTACACCATTTCGCTTCTGGTTTTGTCAAAAATCCGGTCTTCTACCAGATGGATGACCGTTTCAAATGAAGAAAGGCTGGCTTCATCACTGCCTGGTACAGTGGTGCTGCCCAGATCATCGGTCAGATCCGGATCGATCACATCAAATTCGAATCCATCGTCTGGCAAATCTTCTTCCTCTTCCAATTCTTCTTCCTCCCCACCGACAAAGTCAAAGTCGCGTACGCGCTCCATGATCTCTTCATAGCTCATAGAGCTGCGATAATCATCTGGGTGATATGCGGTGTAGGCACCTGCTTTCATGCCATTGATGAGGGTGGCGACGATGCCCTGACTGGCGGACGGGCTTTGGTTGAACAGTGGTCCGGAGCGTTGCACCATGGGGCGATTGATCTTCTCCCGCAGGTCAATGCGATTGACGACTTTGCGGCGGAAGAAATGATCTTCGGATCTGATCTGCGTCTGTGCATATAATTGCCCATTCACCACACCTGCGAGGCAGATCAGCATGAATTTGATGAATACTTTTTCCATGATTCGATTGATCGATGTGATGGAGAGGGCGCCCGTTTCTCCGTTTGTTTTGTCCTCATAATGTGGAGGTAACAAAAGGTTACAGATTTTTTTCGGTCAATACTTTTTTCTCCCCAAGATCAACCTTTGCGGCTGTTCGTGCGTGACTTCTCTCAGAAACCGAAATCTTAAATTCGGCTTAGAGTTCTTTGATGACTTGCAGGGCTTCCTTGATGTGAGACTGGATCTGGATCTGTGAAGCAAAGCGATGACGGACTTTCCCTTCTTTGTCAATGACAAAGGTCTCACGTCCGGGCAACAGGCCAAACATGCCGGATTTGACGCCATACTTTTTGCGGATGGCATTGTCCGGATCGCTGAGAAGCTGGAACGGGAGACGGCGGTGCCGGGCAAAAGACTGATGCGATTCGATCGAGTCAGCACTCACACCAATCACTTCGGCGCCGGCATCGGTGAAGGCTTCATATTGATCCCGAAATCCGCAGGCCTCAGCCGTACAGCCGGGCGTTTCGTCTTTGGGATAAAAATAAAGGACGACATGTTTTTGCCCCTGAAATTGCTGTAAAGAGACATTTTTCCCTTCCTGATTGGGGAGAGAAAAGTCTGGTGCAACGTCTCCAATTTTGAGTTTGTCCATAAAACAATAAAGACTTGGTACAAACGTATCTATGTGGGTGAAGATAGAGCAAGTTTTCCTTTTGCGGATTTTGTTCTACTTTCAAACGAGCGAATCTAGAGAGAATCAACCCTAAAACCTTAACATATGCATCATATTAAACGCTTAGTTCTCGGACTGTGCCTGATCGCTGCGGCCAGTCTGCAGGCTGTGGGGCAGTGTACGCCAGATTCAACGACATCCAGCGTGCCAGCTTTGTATCCTGATACCCTGGCAAACGGAACCATTGGACAGGCCTACAGTCAGGTAATTACTGTTGTGATCCCGCAGGATACAACCGCGGACGTCCCACCTTTTGGGACGCTGACTTTTGATATTTGCGAATTGCAAATTGATTCTATTCCGAACCTGCCTGACGGGCTGGCCTTCGATTGCCTGGCACCCAATTGCGTGATTCAGGTTAACCATGATTCTGGTGTTGTCAACCGTACCTGTGTAGAATTGTTTGGTACGCCGACTGATTCGGTGGCACCAGATGATACCTTAAATGTATTTGTATCAGTGGTCGTCGGAAACTATGACGCCGCCATGGATACCTGTATGCCCGTAACCATTGCGCTTCCACCTGAACTGACTACGATTCAGTATCGTACGCGCTTTTTGATCCAGGAAGATACCACCACGGTTTCGATCGATCAGGACATCCTCAATGCGCAGTCGATTTCCCTCTATCCCAATCCAAGTCTGAGTGGTGTGAGCTCTCTGCAATATCAATTAAGTGAGCGGGCTGACGTAAATATCCGGATGACAGATCTGACTGGCCGGGTGATCATGGAGAAGAACGCTGGTATGCAAAACCCTGGCCAATATGTCGAAAACATTGGACAGGAAGGCCTGAGTGCTGGTATGTACCTGGTCAGCATTGACATCAACGGAGGGGCAACGGTCCTCACAAGAAAATTGATGATTCAATAGTATATTTGCTTCCTGAGAAAAGGCTGTCTTCCTCAACAAAGACAGCCTTTTCCCTTCTTTGTCCGCTTTTCCCTGATGCCATCTTTTTCAGTAAGTGAAAGATCCGAAAACCTCTTTTCCGATCTAAGGACAAATAATCGATGCTTCTATGCGACGTTCCTTTATTCGTTTTTGCGTCTACCTGGTAGGCTATATGTGCTATGCACAAGCTTCTGCCCAGGATATTCAACTCAGCGGTACCATCACCGATGGCACCAGCGAAAGCAAGCTGGTTGGTGCCAGCGTCAGCATCCCTTCTGATAATGCCGGTACCTATACCGATGGCGATGGCAAATATGCCTTGACCATTTCTCCCAAAGGCCGTAGCGAAATTGTGGTCAAGTATGCCTTTACGGGTTTCACCACCATTGAGAAAACCATTCTCCTTACCCCCGGCCAAGACATTATACAAGATATCTCGCTGGAGCCAGCAGGCTATACCACGGAGAGTGTGGTCTTAACTGCTACCAAAGGTTTTCAGCAGGATGAATCCGACCTGACGGTCTCCATTTCAGTGGTCAAACCACAATTTGTGGACCTTCAGGCAACACCCAGCGTAGAGACCGTGATTGAACAGATTCCCGGTGTGGAATTGAAAGATGATCAGGTCGACATTCGGGGCAGCTCTGGTTTCGCCTATGGCGTAGGCAGCCGGGTGATGGTGGCGCTCGATGGGCTGCCATTGTTGACTGGCGATGCCCAGTCTCCTGCTTTTGATCTCATCCCGGTTGACAATATTGCCCAGGTGGAGGTTCTCAAAGGCGCTTCTTCGGTTCTGTACGGTTCCGCTGCCATGGGTGGGGTCATCAATGTACTCACCAATGATCCAGCGGATACAGCCAAAACCCGCATCCGCCTGCGTGCAGGCGTTTTTGATACCCCGTGCCAGAGGCCGCCCCAGGAACGGTCGGAGACATGGCCCTCCACAGCCGTCACCAGGTCCACAAGTACTACACC
>JBCBZF010000224.1:0-7768 GCA_039815525.1 Bacteroidota bacterium
CCAGACGCGTAAGCGGGCACAGCAGACCTATATCTACCTGGGTGGTTTTCTGAGTCTGTTTGCTTTGTCAATCTGGACACTGCAACAATACGTCAGTCCATCATCAGAGATTTACACCAATACCCGTACCCACAGTCTGTCTCACCTTGGTTACCAATTTGGGGACAGTCTGTATCTGGCCGATGGACGTCTGCCGGAACGCGCTTTGATGGATGATCAAAGTGGTGAGTTGGCCTTGATCCGCGACAGTCTCAACACTTCATTCAGGCTCAATGCCACCGACTTCTTTGAACCAGTTTATCTGGAAAAAGACGCAGTGTCCTTTCAACTTGCTTTCGCAGATGACTACAGTCTGGCTTTTACCGATTCTATTCAGGTGTTTCAAGCCAATCAGGAACAATTGCGTCTGGTGATTCAGCCTTTTGCAGAGGGAGACTCCTGCCATTACATCGTTCGGACCAATGGTCAACGGACAATGGCTGACACCAGTCTGTTTACCCAGCCCATCAAGACTGGATATAATCTGAGCGACATCGTACTGAATACGCATCGGCCACAACGGATCGGGTTGGACCTGGAAGGTAGCCTCTTGTTGCGAGAAGTGGTTCGCTCCCCGCTAAAAGCAGCTCGACGTCTGGACGTTCCGGCACCGCTGCGTTTCTTCCCAGGCAAGCGATTGCTGGAAGGAGATAGCATCCGCATTGTCGCAGACGGTGAAATCCATGAGTTATCAGTATCAAGGGAACATTCAATCCTCGTTTCTGATACCATGAAAATGTTTACGGGATTGGGACGCCGGCGCAGTCCGGTCCTACAGTTGATCAGCAATGACAGCCTACGCGAACTCCGTTTTGCTTTTCCAAGGCGACACCCGCTCAAATCAGACAATTCGCCCGGGACTGAGATCCATCATTTTATCACCTCCCAGGCAGCAGAAATTCAGCAATTCCACCAAACTGCCGATAGCCTGGCCGGAGGATATTACTTCAATTATTTTCTCAACGACGACAATCTCAATCACATCAGTGCTGAGCTACGATATACCATTGGTGAAAGCCGGGCTCCACTGGATTTCCGGCTGCTGGACAATCGGGACCTTTCTTTGCTTCAGGCAGATGGACAACGGGAAGTCCATGCCAATGAAGTCTTTACTCTGGGTACTCTGCGCAACGATCTTCAATGGTTGATGCAATTTGAGGACCATCGCAGTGGCAATCCCCTTCAGGTATGGCATATCTATGCTTTTCTGTCCTTGCTTTGCTTCCTGGTTTTCTTCCGTTATCTGGTTATCGGGACAGAGGGCTATTTATCTCGGGTAGAAATGGCCATGTATGTGGTTGTATTTTGCTTTCTGTTTGTAAGGGTGCTTCTACAATGGCGTATTTCCACCTTCCCTCCATTGGAACAAATCGATTATCGCCAGTACCAGGTATTGATAGAAGGCATGTTTGGGCACTTCAGCATGACAGTGATCCTGAGCAGCACATTTTTCCTGATCTGGTTTGCCATCCTGATTCGGCGGAATTTCTGGGGCTGGGAAGCACGCATGGACCATCATGTGATGTATGCGGCTCTG
Source organism: Bacteroidota bacterium (assembly GCA_039815525.1). Taxonomy (GTDB): domain Bacteria; phylum Bacteroidota; class Bacteroidia; order J057; family J057; genus JBCAWW01. Next base: position 1,577 of record JBCBZF010000224.1, read on the forward strand.
GCCATGGGAATCTCAGTTTTCTTTCTGGCTGTGGCCAATGTGAGTTTCTTTGAGCGGATCGCCAATCTCTTCATGCCACTCAGCCTATACTATTTATTTGACATTCAGGTGATTCGGATGGATGAAGGAGAAATGCTTCAAAAGCAAAACTCCTGGACCAGACGATGGATGGCGGGTATCCGTGAGTGGGTCAAAGGGAAAATGCTGAATCTGGAATTAGCCTGGGAGAAGAAAGCAGAAAGCATCGAAAAAGAATGGCGGCAAAACCTCTTACAGACTTTGATCGGTTTTGTAGGTGATAGTCGACGGGCATTTGAAGGCAAGGCAATTGGGATTGGCTTCTTATACTGGCTCAATGTTCTGGCAAATCGGATTGGCTTTGACATATTCGAAAACCGCTTGTTGGTACGCGGCCTGATCTTTCTGGGAGCACTGGTCTACATCGCCCTGAACGATGCTGGCTACGCCATTATGTTTCTGCTGTTTGCCTTCCTCCACTTCGGATTGGCTTACATCATTACCCGGAAGGACAATATCCGGATTCCTTTCCTACCGGGAAAAATGCGTCAGGGCCAACACACCCATTGGTTGCTGTTTGCCAGTGCACTGATCTTACTTGGCGGGGTCATTTATTTTCAGAATACCCTCATCAACTGGCTGCTCGATGGCGATCATCTTTATTATGTGGTCGGTGTTCTGATTCTTCTCATTCTGCCTGGCTTCTGGTATTTACAGCAGCGATTTGAATGGTTTTATCTTCCCAATCCAACAGCATTCACCAAAGGCATTCGAACCAAAGGTATCCTATCCATTGCCGCATTTTTCTTCCTGGTGCTTGGATGGAGTGTAGGGAAAGAGTTCTTCGCCAAGCGAGTGGATCATTATTCCTACATCCGCTACCGGGCGGGCATACTTGATACCTCCATCAGCGATCTGGTGATGGAAAATGAATTTGCTTCCCGGGATACCCGACAAATTCAGCGTTCTTCGCACAACCAATGGCTCATCAACTTTTACCTCAGCGCCGGGAAAGGAAAAGACCACTACTTTGAACTACAACCGCATTTTACGCAGGGAGCCACCCATATTACCCAGGCCAGCGATTTGGTGGTGCCGAGATATCTCATTGCTGAACACTCAGAATGGGTAGTACTCCTGCTCATGGGTTTATTGCTGAGTCTGACCCTGATTTATGTGGGCAGCCTCAAAGACCGCATGGACCCGGTTCATTTCAGCCTGATGGGCATCCCTCTGCTGTTGTTTACGACCGCATTCTTCGTTTGGATGACAGCCACCAACCGTTTCACCTTCTTTGGGCAGGACTTTCCCCTGATCCCCGTAGCCAGTAAAATCACCCTTTTACTCACCTTCGGGCTGTTGTTGCTGCTGTTGGTCTTTTATGAGCCCGCCGGCAATGAACGGGACGGCATCATGATGTTTCCCAAACGCCCTGCCAATCAGCGCAAGCAGATTCGTTCCATTGTCTACTGGTTGGGTGGGCTGGGTATCTGCCTGTTTCTCTACAGCACCAACCGCAACTCAGACACGGCCAGTAACAGTGATCACTATGACATCAGCAAGGTAATCGATGATGCAAATCTGACCCTGGATGATCTCAACCGACGATTTGTCCAGTATCAACAACAGCATCGGGACGATTTGGCTACGACCTCAATTGACTCTTTGCTGGCGCGCTTTCACCGACTCGACCCACAAGGTCGTATTCAGGCCAATGATCTCAGTCAGGATGAGGCTGGCCCATTTATCCGTACGGCCTATCGCGATCATTTCATCAAACAGCAACGCAACAAACGAAATCCAGAGGCCCTGATTCACGTCCGAAAGCGAGGGGATTTCCAATATCTGACCCTCAACCGGCGCTACTTCTTCATTAAATCCCCTGAGTCTGAAGCCAATCAGTGGAAAGGCAGTCTCCTGGCCGCCAATACCGCCCTGAAATCCGGGCTCATCAATCAGAAAAGGGAAATGGAAGATCTACCGTTCGTGAATGACAAAGCCATCGTCCCCAATTTGACAGCCCTTTTATTTGATCATCAAAAAAGGCGGGATAACCTGTATCAAAACATTGTCATTTCTGTGATTCCCTCTACCTGGACAGCCGATAGAAAGAAACTCTATCTTAGCCGGATCAAAGGTGAAAGCCGGGATGGTGAAGGGATTAACAAAGCCTATTTCACCCTTGAAAATGGCACCTTATCTTATGCCTCCTGGCGCGCGGTGGGCATGGACTCAAGTGTCCTGGTCGGCGAAAAGAATCAAGCCATCCGCTTGATGCCCAATGATCATCTGACACTGCGTTATCCCGAAGGAGAGCGTTTCAAGGGAAGCAAGCGCCTTCGCTTTGTAGAAGAAAACCGATTCCATCTGGCCAAAAACATGTGGATCAATGGCAAACAGCGCCTCTATTATCCATTGGGAAAAAGCTTTAGTTGGAGCTACAGTTTTTCCAATCTGCTGAGTCAGGTACAAGGGCAGGAAATCAATGCCATGCGAGCAGCCAATCAGGCCGATTCAGTGGTCGCTCTGCGGCATCAAAACCGGTCGGTATCAATTGATTATCGCCTCACGGAGAATGTCCATAATCTCATGGCAGCTGGCGCAAATCCAGGTCGATCAGCAGCCAAAACCACCTCTGCAATACTCAATTTCCGCAATGCCAGTTTTGCGGAAAAGCAAATCGGTGTAGAAGGCATCAGGCTGGTATACCGGGATGGAAAAAATCTCATTGCCCCACTGTTGAGTGATCAAGAGAGCATTTTTGAAGAAAAGGCAAAAAATTATCAGACCATCATTGAACAAGTCAATGACCGACTACTCAAAGACAAACGCTATGTGGATCGACCTGACCATCAGCTCGAAAATGACCGTCTCAATGATGCCATCAATGCCGTGATCAGCAGTCGTTACGACATGAGTGTGGTTGCCATTGACGGCAATGGGCGGGTGCGTCTGATGGTAGATTATCACAAGACGCCGAAAGCAGACCCCAACAACATCCGTCAATATTATGCCTTCCTCAATCAGTTGTATTTGTCTAGTACGACTGCTCTGGAGAAAGACTATTTTGGCAACCGAAACCTCCTGAAAACCGATGTGGGCGTAGGCTCAACCTTCAAACCGATTGTTTATGCCTCCGTCAGCTCACAGGCAAAACTGGACTGGGCCAATCTGTCTATAAAGGAGACCACCGCAGAAGAATTAGCAGCGATTCAAGAAATGAATCGTAAAACAGGCAAGCCGGAATTGAAGCATTTTGCCGGAGAAAGATTTCCACATCAAATCTTCTGGAACTCCATCAGTCCGGGAGATTATGTCAATGAAGGCTTACAGGCAAAAAATTATCTGGCCAAGTCAAACAACATTTATCATTCCAGCGTCTTCTTCCTTGGATCATTCCCAGTCGAAGATTTACGCCGTAACCTGAATACTGAAGTGTTGAAGCCATATCCAGGCTTGGGCAAATTGAAGCAAAATGACTCAATTGCCTTCAATTGGCCAGTATTGAATTATGGCGGGCAGAAAGTGTTCCGGCAGTGGCCCAACTTCAATACGGATGCTTCGGCCATGGCCATGGGCTTGTACAACAACTTCGATCTGCTCACTGCCAATGACCAAAAAGATGATCCCAATTTGCCAAGTCAGTCTTATCAATCCTTTGGTTCGCGGACGTATCAGCGTGCTTTTGCACGCGGGGCGAAAGCTGGCAACAGCTACTTCTATTGGAGCTTCCCGGAGTGGAGCGATTTTGTCCAAAGCGATCGTGAAGCAGCCCCAAAGACTCGTAAGGGCCTGATCAATCCGGCTCTTGGTGCCTATCCGGTTCATGTCTCTCCTATTAAAATGGCAGAAATGAGTCTACGCCTGTTTAGCATGAACCGCAACATGGAACTGTCTCTGGACGATCGTCAAAGCAAGCCACAGGCATTTGCTGCCTTTGATCATGATCGCGATTGGGGGTCAGATGAAAAGCTCTTTAAATTTTACCGTGATCATATCTATGCCTCGATGCACAATACCATCCAAAATGGTACGGCAAGCGGTTTACTGCCTTTGGCAAAGAGTCATGATGGGCAGTACTGGCTTTATGCCAAGACCGGCACCACTGGCAACAGTGAAAAGCCTGGGGAGCGCAATATTCGCGGCAAAAGACTGATGGTCGTTATCGCCAATCGACCCATCCACCAGAGTAATTATGCTGTCTTGTCTGACGCAAATCTTCGGAAGGAGACCCGGTTATATTCTGTTTTCCTATCCGTAGACAATGTGCAGCTCAACACCTTTAATGCTGTCTATGGCGGCACCTGGGCAGGAGCAGCACCCATCCTGACCGAAATCATGCAGTCTGAAACCTTTCTCCAATACATGCAATCCCGCTAAATATGGCACCTTCTCATCAAGCACGTTCCATACCCGCCATGCTGATTCGCAGTTTTGTTTTGATTGCGGTCTTTGCTGCAATCTTTTTCTCCCTCAAAACCTGGTATATTGAGAGTACGCCTGAAACGACCAGTAAACGGGTGGAACACGTGAAAAGCCTGGCAGTTCGACGAACAGCTGGGTTCATCCAGAAAGATTCTCTGCTAAGTCTATTGAAACGACTGGAAAACAAAGAGAGTATGGAGTCTCTCTTTGTCATTGAACAGCCCGGTGATTCGACCATCATCAGGATGGACAGCGGTCAGTTTGCCAAAGACTTTCAACGGGTCTTTTTCAATGGCAACCGCATCGAGCCATGCCGAATCGCGATGCAGGATTCGGCTGGCTATGTAGAAATGGAATATGATCATTTGTTCAGCCTGGTACAGGCGGTCCAATGATCCTGGTTTCAGGAACGCTGCTTCGCCAGATTCCGGACAGCAGCTTCATAGACGCGCTTCATCCCTTCACGTAAGGAGATTTTGGGCTTCCAACCCAATTCATTGAAGACGTAGTCCATATTGGCATGACGTGCGTGCACTCCGACTGGCTTATGCAGCAGCGGTTTGATGGTTGGTTTGTAACCCGCAAACTCTGTAAAGAGATCAATGATCTCCAGAAAACTGGAGATGCGACCGGAACCAATGTTGATGGCAGAGCCGTCTTTGACATTGTCCAGGGCAAACAGAATTGCATCGATGCAGTCATCGATATGAACGAAATCTCGTCCCTGCTTGCCCGTGCCCCAGACCTCAAATGGGTCTTCCATACCTGCGGCACGGGCCGCGATGGCAGGAATCGGATACGACAGATCCTGGTCTTCGCCGTAGCCTGAGAAAGGTCGCACAGAGGCAACGTGCAGATCATAATATTTGGCAGCGATGCGGGCGAGGTATTCTCCGGTCAGTTTGGACCAGCCATAGGTCATATCTGGCTGACCAAGATTCCCTCCATCGAAGTCAATGTCCTTTTCGGCCAATGCAACGTAATCACCTTCGGTCTGTAGATTGACCGGGTAGGCAGCACTTGAACTAGGGAACATGACCCTGTCTGGCTTATGGCGAACCGCCCAATAGAAAAACTCCGCATCAATGGACAAATCCAGGGCCACCATCATGGGATCACCATCAATTTTTGCCCTACCACCTACGATGGCCGCAAAATGAAATACATCTGAAAACTTTGTGAAATCGCTGAGGCCATAGCTTTTGTTCAACCATTGTCCATCTTCGAGGAGATTCCGCAGGAAGTTGCGAAAGTCGCCCTGCCAGAAGAGCAATTGCTCTGTGTCTCCCCAGAAAGACATTTCTCCTTCTGTCCGAACTGCTTTGCCCCCCATAAAGGCTCCGTCAGCCATGGGCCATTGTCCGGGTTCCATCCCGACTGAGAGATCGTCGACAATGATTACTTTATCGTCAGTAGTATTGAGCAAACGTTTGGCCATGTTCCGGCCCACAAATCCGCATCCGCCGGAGATCAAATGATATTTCATTTCGTGTAGTCGAATTTATCTGCAAAAATATGTATAGCTCAGTTGACGGCTTTTTCTTTTTGGCCCCCAACTGTTTCCTTGATTTTGTACTGATCGCGAAAAGAAGAATTCCGGCCGATCTGCTCCGCCAACAAGCCCGTTACAAACAGGATTAAGCCTGACAAAAAGCAGACAGCTCCGAAAAACAAAGCCGGTGTCCGACTCCCCAAACCTGCACCAAAAAAGAGTTTGACCACCGCAAGGTAAATCAAATCTACTGCGCC
>JBCBZF010000669.1:0-4150 GCA_039815525.1 Bacteroidota bacterium
GGCCCTTCCGGCTTGACGAAGTCAATCGCACTTTGCAATTCATCTGTGGTCCAGCCCGTTCGTGCAATGATCTCCGGGTCTTTGACCAATTGACCATCCTGCCGTAGGCTGTCGGCGTATTGGACGGGCCAGCGTTTATTCTCTGGTACTGATTCTCCAATGGTATAGGAATCCCCCAAAGCCAAAAACGATAAACTATCAGTCATCTCGACCGGATCAGGCTCTTCCATGGGGTTTGGAGGAGGATTTTCCGGTTGACAGTTCACGCTCAGGCAACAAATGGTGACCAATAAAAGTAAGGGCAGAGATTTCATGTCTTTCGCTCGATTTTTTCATCTAACTGATTCACAGCACAAAGGGTTCGGCACTTTCGCCACCCGCCGGAAATCACTAATTTTGATCTGATGATGCGTTCCAAAACCAATTCACTCTTCTCACAAACCATTTGGGAGCCTTTGCCCAATGCCCCTGAAACCAATGCCGTGGCTTTACAGGAGGCATTGTTTTCCAAAGAGGCCTTTCCCATCGAGCTGGCACATATTCTCTATCGACGGGGGATACATACGCTGGAAGATGCCAAATCGTTTTTCAGCCCACAAAAAAGTGAACTACATGATCCCTTTCTCATGAAGGGAATGGATGTAGCAGTAGACAGATTGCTCAAGGCCCGGGCAGCTCAGGAAGTGGTGCTTTTGTTTGGGGATTATGATGTAGACGGCACCTCTGCCACGGCTTTGTTGCGGATGTATCTGCAAAGCCGGGGCTGGAAAAGTGTGGATTACATTCCGGACCGCTACAAAGAAGGCTATGGCATTTCATACCAGGGCATCAACTTCGGGAAGGAACATGAAGCCAGCCTGATGGTAAGCCTGGACTGTGGAATCAAAGCCATCGACCAGATTCGCTACGCGAAGACCCAAGGCGTAGATGCGATCATCTGCGACCACCATACACCCGGGACAGAACTTCCAGCCGCCCTGGCGGTACTTGACCCCAAGCAGACAGATTGTCCCTATCCATACAAAGAATTGACTGGCTGTGGCGTAGGCTTCAAACTCATTCAGGCTTTACACCAACAACTTACTGAGGCAGGAGAAAACTTTCCCGATCCTTTTGAGGAGTATGTGGATCTTGTAACGCTCAGCATTGCCTGCGACATTGTTCCCATCACCGGAGAAAACCGCGCCATCGCCCATTATGGGCTGCAAAAAATCCGTAGTAATCCACTGCCAGGCATTGGCGTAATCATGCAGCAGGCCAAAGAAGAACGGAGCTGGGACATCTCTGACCTGGTCTTTTTTGTCGGTCCCCGCCTCAATGCAGCTGGCAGACTGCGTCATGGCAGTGAATCAGTGGAAGTTTTGGCAGGAAAAGGCCAGGACCTGATCAAACTGGCCCACCAATTGCAGCAGACCAATGACGATCGCAAGAGTCTGGACAAAGAGATTACAGATGAGGCCCTGGCCCTCATTGATCAAGACCCAGAATACCCGGAGCGATCGACCACCGTTCTCTACCAATCACACTGGCATAAAGGGGTCATTGGCATTGTGGCTTCCCGTCTGATCGAGACGCATTATCGCCCGACGGTCATGCTGACTGAATCAGATGGAAAATTGGTTGGCTCCGCCCGCTCGGTCAAAGGATTCAACTTATATGAAGCCCTCCTTGCCTGTCAGGAACATCTTTTACAGTTTGGGGGACACAAATACGCTGCTGGCCTGAGCATGCATCCGGATGCTTTTCCGGCCTTTTGTCAGAAATTTGATCAGATTGTCGCCCAAAGCTTACGTCCTGAGCAAAAGATACCCGCTTTATGTATTGATCAATTCATGCGCTTTTCCAAGATTGATGCGCGATTGATCCGCCTCATCAACCGGATGGCTCCATTCGGGCCAGGGAATCCTCGCCCGGTCTTCATGGCCGAAGGCGTGTTGGTGCGGCATACCAGTATTTTGAAAGAAGTCCATCTCAAGATGGTGCTCGAACAGGATGGCGTCATGCTGGAAGCAATTGGTTTCCAGTTGGCTGAAACCTGGCTCCGCATCGGAGAAGGGCTGATTGACATTGCTTTTCAGCCAATTTTTAACACCTGGAATGGGAAAACCCGTATCAACCTTCGTCTTAAAGACATCCGACCGTCCAGCCTCCGCGGCTAGATTCTTGCTGCTTTTTTTGTCTTTTTTCTGGTTCACCTCCGGCCTGCATGCGCAGGTCCTGGGATGGAATTATGAGGACATTCTCACCGATGTACAGGAATCAGGGGCCAATCCAGATCTGGCCGTTGCACCAAATGGAGATTTTCATATTTCCTACTGGCAAAAAGAGCTGGACAAACTGGCGTATGCTGTTCAGGATCGTAACAATGGCAGTGTGGCCATCGAGATCATTCCGGATGCCAATCGCTATGGCTACAAATCCGCGATTGTCCTGGACAACAATGGCGCGGCACATATCGCCTACATTTCCAGTAATGCAGCCAACTCGGTCCTCCGCTATGCCACCAATGAAAGTGGTAGTTGGGTTACGGAAGCCGTTTTACCTACTCTGAATATGGGCGCTTACGGTCCTGACTTAATTTTCCCGACCTACCTGCAACATTCGCTGGACATCGAGCTGGACCCACAGGGAAGGCCCATTATTTTGTTTTTCCATTCCGATCCTGGTTTAATTTTTAATTGTCCGGAAACAGATGACAGTTATGATCAGTATGAGTTGGATCTCAAGATTGCCAGTCGGCAAAATGATGGCACCTGGAATCAGATCAATTTCCCGGAGGTCGATTATAAATATTCAATTGGATGTATCAGTTCAGGGGATCGCTTTGGGGAATATTGTAAACTGATTAAGCGCGCCAACGGTGAATATCTGGCAATGGCCAATTCACTCCACAACAGTGAAGTGGTGATGTTTCAATCTCAACCCAATGATCTTAACAGTTGGGAAATCGCTGTGGTTGATTCTGTCTCCCGCTTTCTACCGGGTTCGCATGTCGCCTCTACTTTCTTTGAAGGATTTGACAATACGACTTATGCCACCAGTGGTGATAGCCTGGTCCACCTCGCTTCCGGCGTCGCCAACCATTACGGATTCAGAGCCTCTGGCACCAATCGGAAGAACTTTCACTATACCCGTTTTCATCCTGATTCACTGGGTTCGCCGACTTACGCGCCTTTCTATTATGAATTTCCCAAAGATGGATTCAAACGGTTCTTCAGCATGGCAGTCCTGAATCCGGATACACTGTTCATTGCCTATGAAAACCTCAACACCAACGAAATCGTCCTGACGGAAACCACAGATGGTTCCATCAATTGGAACGCTACGACCGTGGCCAATAGTGAGACCGATGCACCCATGCAATTGAGTATCCATCAGGATAGCCTCTATCTGGTCGTGTATGAAAGCAAAGAAGATCATCTGACATTGTTTAGCCGCTCAATTACTGGTTCGGTCTGGCAAGAGAGAGACATTAGTATCAACGAGCAACGCGGCACAAGTAATGCTTCTGTCATTCGCCGGAATGGGTCTGATGACGAGATTTACCTGGCCTATAATGAAGTTTTCACGGGCCAGCTTTTCCTGGGTGAGCGGATCAATGGCAATTGGATGGATACCCAAATTGATCAGGCTGGTGCAGAGCCCGGGCACCTGGCGATGCAATTGGATACAGATGGAGATCCCTGTGTTGCATTTGTCGACGAAGCCACAGATGAAGTACGGCTGGCTTGTCGCAAAAATGGAAATTGGTCAGTACAAGTGGTTGATACCGTAGGCGTGCCACGGGATTTGGTCTTTGCTGTCAGCGGTCAGGCACTACACATTGCCTGGTTTGATGTCAGTCTAGGGCATATGAAAGCGGCCAGTGCTAGTAATTTTAATGGAAACTGGAGTGTTGAAACGGTCGATAATTCCAGTGCGATCGTTGGCCAACGACCCGATATCATCACTGATGCCAATGATGGCGTTCATCTGACCTACATTGATGTGATCAATTCGAAAGTCAAGTATGCCATCCGACCAGATGGCGGGAGTTGGACCTGGCGGGATGTCACCAGCAACCAAAACTTCTCGCCGACCCAGCTGTCTATTGATCTGAAAGCTGATGGCTCCCCGGTAATTGCCTTCCGCGATGCCAGCACCAATCGCA
>JBCBZF010000812.1:0-3403 GCA_039815525.1 Bacteroidota bacterium
CATCAGCATTGAAATCGACAAAACGCGCAGCACCACCAAATATGCCAGTTAGGCCGGCATTTGCATTTGTGAAATTCCCAGCTCCATCATTGCGGAAAATTTCTGCGGCCAGTGCTGTACCTGCATCTCCGGTGATGAGAATATCCAGATCACCATCATAGTCTGGATCTCCCAGATCCAGTTGGCCATCAACAGTAGCCAGAATGCCTGCGGTCTGCGCCGTAAAACTGCCGCCATTGTTGAGGTAAATATCTGCAAATGCCCCACTACCATTGTCCCCGGTCAGTACCAAATCCAGTACATTGTCTCCATTCAGATCACCCCATTTGACATCACCATTTTCGACATCCTCTAAACCGGCATTGATCAGACTAAAAGAATTGCCATCGTTGTGATACAGGCGCGTCTCAGGATTACCCTGGTCATTGGTCCCGCAAAGCACCAGATCCAGACGACCATCATTGTCATAATCCCCCCAGTCTAAAGCCATATTGGTTAAACCTTCTGGCGGCGTTGTGAAGAGAGAGTCAGTGTATGAAATAAAACTTGGTTGTTCGAAGTCAAAGTTACCACAGCTGAAGGATGAACCTTCGTAATTCGGACCGATCGCCTGCACACACCAGCTGTAGGTACCATCTGCCAGGCCTTGAATGCGCCATTGGGTGGTATCATTGACTTTACCAATACGAACAATGCGCCGCTGCCCTGAGCCAAGATCCGCAAGCGGGGATTGAATGTCGATGGCTCCGTTGCTGGTCCCAATAGAGAGGTTGAAGGAGTAAGCTTCAGCGGGCAGACTGCCAGCAACGAAATCCCAATCGAAGATGACCTCATTGCCGACTATTTCCGTACGGAGATTACTGGGCGTGGGTACGTTTGGAACGGGATTGGAATTGATGTTGGTAAAAAGGCCAAAAGATGCACCATTCGCATTTGCCCCTACAAAAATCAGATCAAGCTTACCGTCCTGGTCAAAATCACCCCATTTCGCTTCTGCACCAGTATTGAGTGGATCAAAAGCTGCCGCTGCATTGATTTGATCGATAAATTGATCAAGGCCATCATCATATTGGTACAGATGTACCGTCCGGTCAGTGATATTGGGGCCATTCTGGCCGACCAGAATGATGTCTTTGTCGCCATCATTGTCATAGTCGCCGAAAGTAGCGTGGCCATCCTGCACACCTGACAGATTGGAGTGAAGAGTAAAACTACCCACTTGGTCATTGCGATAGACCCGCGCAAGGCGGGTATTATTGGGACGACGTCCGGTAATGACAAAATCCAGCCAACCGTCAGCATCAAAATCACCCCATTCAAAGTTGCCTTCCCCTAAGCCAGTAAAGGTTTGTCCGGGAATAAAGTCTCCTTGTTTGTCATTGGTAAAAATTCTGGCCTGGGCACCACCACCAATCAATCCAGTGATTGCAAGGTCAGACCAACCGTCATTGTTATAATCTCCCACATCCAGACTGGCAAATTCCATCGCCGTCAGATTGGTATTGATCTCAGTCAGGGTCCCGTCGCCATTGTTGTGGTAGGCATAAACCTGTTGAACATTTGCATCATCTTCTCCGACCAATACGATGTCCTGCCAACCATCATTGTCAATGTCTATCCATTTTCCTTCTCCATTTTGGATGCCCTTAAGCTGGATGGTATCCCCGATTGTAAAGGTTCCATTAGCCGCCACATTGTTGTACACCACTGCAATCGCACCATTGACGCTATTCCCAGTCAGCAATAGTTCAGGTCCTCCGTCATTGTTGAGATCCCCCCAATCAGCGTTACCGTCTTTGACATCAATCATGCCAATGTTGTTCGCATTGTCCAGCACAAATTCGCCGGGGTTCCCCTGATCATACATCAGGGTGGTCCGGTTGCCGTTTTGCTCACCAATGATGATGAAATCCAGGGTCCCTGTCCGATCGTAGTCCGCCCAACTTACTGAAGCGTCAATGAAACCAGCGGGCGTACCGTTGGGAAAAGTGGTCGTGTTGACCTGCGTGATAAAGGTCGGGTCTTCGTATTCGAAGTCTTGTTCAGTGGCAAAAGCAGAGCCTTCATGGTCCTGATCCACTGCCTGAACGCTCCAGTAATAAGTGCCTGGCTGTAGATCTTTGAGAACATATCTGGTTACATGATCTACATTTCCACGGTGTACCCGGTATCGGAAGCCATCACTTTGACGGGATTCCGGAGATTTGGTCTCAGTACCGGAAGGCACACTGGAAACATAGATATTGTAGGTGTAGCCATTGACCACATCCGCACTCAAACCAGCTGGTGCGGCGGGTGGATCCCATTCCAGGATCATGTCAAAGCCAGATAAGGTAGCGGTCAGATTCGCCGGAGAATTGGGCGTCTTATTGGCCGTTGGTTCAGTGTTGCGATACAGGCGGAAAAACTTACTGTTACTGGCCAGTTCGCCCGACATCACAATGTCCAGTTTGTGATCACCATCATAATCTCCCCATCGTCCATTGCTCCCTTCATCCAAATCGGCCAGCACATTAGAAGACAGGACATCTTCTGTAAAGGAGAGAATGCCATTGGATCCAGGACCATTGTTTTGATAAAGTCTGCTGACAGGTGCGCCGGTTGAGGCATTGGAGCCTGTCAGGAGTAAATCAGCGTATCCGTCGTCATTATAATCTCCCAGATCAATACTTCCGTCTGCTACACCGATAATGTTACTGGTGCTAAGCGGAAAAAAGCCTTCAAAAATATTGGGAATAGAAAAGTAGAGATAGACATTGGTGATCGCTTCAAAACCAGGAGAAAGCTGTGAATTTCCTGTAATGACCAAATCCATCAGACCATCATTGTTGAGATCGGCTAAGGCAAGATCACTTTCCCATAATTGGGCAATACCGGCTGACATGGCAGAAAAAGATCCCGTGCCATCATTCCGGAACGCCTCAGCATAACGTGAGTTGTTCTGACGAAGACCGGTAATCACCAGATCCTGGTCACCGTCCGCATCAAAATCGCCCCAAGTCCCATCGCCAAAAGCAAGACCATCATTGGGACCAAGCAGGTCCTGATGAACCACAAATCCAAGTGTACCACCCGATTCAATCAAGGTATTCCGATACACTCTGGCCAAGTTGTTGCCGGCTGCCCCTGGCCGCATGATGGCCCACCATCATCGCGATAGATCGCCAGGTCTGCGCCCGGTCCATCGTCTTGCCGCCAAGAAAACGCATGGTTTCAGCATCTGAATAGGCTTCCGACACAGCATCCAGATCACGCTCCGGGTCCATCGGGCGCAGGATCAAACGATCCGTTTCCAACGTCGGCTTCAACTGCATATTCACGGTCCCTTCCCCGTTGTCATTTGCATGCGTCCCGCTTAAAGCGCGGCGCTTCACCTTTGAAGGGTGATCCGCGCCAGGTCAGG
>JBCBZF010000025.1:0-17726 GCA_039815525.1 Bacteroidota bacterium
CCCCTCTCAGATATCCCTCCGGCAGGCCCGTGGGTTACAAATTGGCAGCGTACTGGGATTGCTTCTCATTTTCGCACTGGCGTTCGGTCAATCAGCCGCTTTTCAGTGGAAATTCCTGCATAGCCTCTCCAATATCTATCCGATTGGTTTTGCCACCGCAATAGGAGAATATCGGCAGGAAATGCAGAAAATTATCAGACAACAAGATGCCCTCCAACAATTTCAATTTGGCATTCAGGCACAGCCGCTAAGTGATCAAGTGGAGACCATTGTTCTGGTCATTGGAGAATCATCCCGTTTTAGCAACTGGCAGATCAATGGGTATCATCGGCCCACCAACCCTTTCCTCAGCAAGCGGGAACATCTGCTTTCCTACACAGATACCTGGAGTGAAGCCAGTCTTACCCGTCTTTCAGTGCCGATGATGATCACCCGTGGACACGTAGAGGACTTCCAGACCAGCTTTAGAGAAAAAAGCCTCATTGGTGCCTTTCAGGAAGCAGGCTACCGAACCTATTGGGTCAGTAATCAGCACAAGGTAGAAGCTTTCCAGGGTGTAACCCCCATTACCGCCCATGCCCTGATGGCTGACTCGACCATTTTTGTCAATGAAGGTTTACAAAGTGGACATGATGCAAAATTACTTCCCGCACTGGAAGGCATTCTTCGGGAACCTGATCAAAGACGTTTCATCATCGTTCATATGATGGGAAGCCACTATAAGTATGGAGAACGTTATCCGGCCTCGTTTGACCATTTTCAGCCATCTTCTCAAAATCTGGTACTTTCCTTTGATGATCGCGACAAGATTCAACATTTGATCAATGCCTACGACAACAGTATTCTCTACACTGATTTTGTCTTGGATCAAATCATTTCACAGGTAGAGGCATCATCTGGGGAAAGCCTCCTGCTATATGCATCAGACCACGGCGAAAATCTCGCAGACGATGAACGGGCATTGATCATGCATTTTGATCCACCTACTTATTATTCAGTCCACATTCCCATGATCTTTTGGGCCAATCCCATCTGGCGAAAGACGCACCCCCAACAGTGGCAGCAATTGATGACGCATCAGCATTGTCCGATTAATACCGCCAGCATCTTCCATTCAATGTTGAGTCTTGCCAATGTAGGTTTTCCGGAATTGGATCAATCACAATGTCTGGATCAAACTGGTTTTCAAGTTTTTCCACGCAAAGTAAGGAGCATGGACGGACAGATCATAGAACTCAAACCCTAAGGCCTTTTAGAAAGATATTGCCACTCACTTACATGATTTGACAGTTTATACAGAAAGGCAAGATTTAGAGGGTTAAAAACGCTATTTTCCTTTTTTGAACCCACATCCTTCTGTATCGCATGAAAATACGTCTCCTTTTACTCTGTTTCATTCTGGGTACTGGCACTGCCTTCGGCCAGGATGCTTTCTATTGGACCATTGGGGAAAAAATCCCCCTCTGGGAAACACACCAAATTGCCGCATTTCATCTCAAAGGTGAATTCAACCCAGCCCTGCTGGAACGCAATCTTACCGAAGAGGTTACGCACCTGGCCATTCGTCAGGCAGAGCAGGTAGAACGCGTAGTGGTTTGGTATGCTCAGCCTCAAAGTGAAGCGCTTTCTGTTCTCGCGGCAAAGCTTGGCATTCCTGCTGACAATCTCCGCAGTGCGACCTGGGCCCACGAAACTGCCGCAGGCATGCCGATGTGGCTGACCCACGAGATCATGTATCAACCCAATAACAGTTTTAGCCAGGAAGGGCTGACTGATTATCTCAGCGCATTTGAGGATGTCAGTCTCACCCGCAGCCGGACTGGCTTTTACATGCTTGAAACAGAAAAACTGGAAGATGTCCTTCCGATTGCCAATGGATTGCATGAGAGTGGTTTGGTCAAATGGGCCCAACCAAACTTTGGTGTAAAACCGATTCTGGCCAATGATCCATTGTTTGACCGGCAGTACTATCTGGAAAATACAGGCTTGTTTGTGTTCGGTGGCTCTACGGCTGGCAATGACATCAAAGTGGTCAACGCCTGGACGGTTACCACTGGTAGCAGCAACATAAAGGTAGCAGTGGTGGATGAAGGCATTGAACCACATGAAGATCTGGTTGATGCGATGGGCACTACACGCATCCTGACTGGATATGATCCGGCGACCGGGACGTCCAATGTTACGCCCCAAAGTGCGCCCAACAACCACGGGATGGCTTGTGCTGGCATTATTGCAGCGACCAATGACAACAACAAAGGGGTCAAAGGAATCGCTCCTGAAGTCAAAATCCTGCCGGTTCTGGTATTGCTGGACGGTGCTGGTGCAGTTGCAGATTATGCAGACGCGATCAATTGGTCAAGACTCAATGGTGCAGATGTGATCAACAATTCCTGGGCTTTCAGCGATTGTACACCCAATCTCTATATGGCTATTGTAGATGCAGTGGTAGACAGTGCCCTGGCACAGGGGCGTGGTGGTCTGGGATCAGTGGTTACGTTTGCATCGGGGACCGATGGACTGAGCTGTATCTACTTCCCGGGGAATATTCCGGAAGCTCTGACCATTGGCGCCACCACCCAAACGGGTACGCTGGCACCTTATTCTCACTCTGGAACAGAACTAGATCTGGTGGGCGTTTCCTCACCGGCAACCAATAATTCGAATGTTCGGGCCATTGATCGGACAGGTAGCAATGGCTACAATGATGGGACCGGTTCCACCGGAGATTTCAGTGACGATAAATACACCAAATATTTTGGCGGGACATCTGCAGCAACAGCCGAAGCTTCTGGGGTAGCCGCCCTGGTATTATCGGTTGATCCGAGTCTCACGCAACAGCAGGTTGCCAATATTCTCACCTCCACCGCATTTGACATGGGCATCAGCGGACGGGACGATGATTACGGATTTGGACGCCTCCATGCTGAAAACGCAGTCAATGCAGCTACTCTACCGATCACCCTGCTTTCAGCGAATGGCAGACAGGTGGATCAGCAGATTGAGTTGGAATGGGTCAGCGTACTCGAAAGAAATACCCGGGAGTTTGTGGTTGAAAAATTTGTCAATCAGTCCTACGAGCAGATTGGTCGTGTTGGCGCCGCTGGCACCTCCAATGAAGCCCGTACCTATCGATTTTTAGACAATAGTGCCCAGCCTGGCAATAACTTATATCGACTCACCACCTTTGACCTGGATGGCAGCATTTCCAATACCAGCCTGATTGAGGTGTTTTTTGTCGATCAAAGTGGCTTTGCGGTCTCTCAGGCAATGCCAAATCCCAGTCAGGATGGCTTTCGCTTTCTGCTACGCGACATCAATGCAGGACAGATTCGCTATCAGTTAATTGATGTAAATGGCAAGGTCCTGATCCAGGATGCGATTGAGGTAGATGAGCAGGAAACTCGGCTTAGTATAGGGACTGCTTCTCTCGCTGCCGGTGTATATGTGGTTCAGTTTACTTCCGGTCGGGGGCAAAAATTGAATCGAAAGGTGATTCTCCGGTAAGCATCACTGATTTTATCTTAGCATACGCCCTTTTGCCCTGTGGTAAAAGGGCGTATGACATGTTGATATCACTGTTTTCGCCTTTTTTCCTGATACCTTCCAGGCAATTCTTTTTTTTTCGAAAAATCCGAGGATAAACCTTCCGCTCCGCTTCACGTTGGAATGAGACGCGGCTCGTCGCACTTTCCCCACCTCAAGATTGTTCATTTTGGAACACAAGACCATTGAGATTCACTACAAATTGCTCCAGAATGCTTCAGAATTAACGGCTGATGAAGCAGACTTACTGGCCGCAGCATTGGCTGCCACCAACCAGGCTTATGCGCCATTTTCTCAATTTCGGGTGGGCTGTGCGGTTCTCCTTGAAGATGGCAGTATTCACATTGGCAACAATCAGGAAAACAAAGCTTTTCCATCGGGCACCTGCGCAGAACGCACCGCCCTCTTCCATATCGGCGCAATGGGGAAGGGCGATCAAATTCGAAAAATTGCCATCCGTGCACGCAGCGAAAGGGCTGACATCACAGACCCGGTCATGCCTTGTGGTGCATGTCGTCAAGTCATGCTCGAATACGAAAGCATGGGGAAAGTACCATTCGTGGTTCTGACTCAGGGCAAATCAGGGAGAATCATCCGAATGGAAGGCGTTCGCCAGAGTCTGCTGCCGCTCAGTTTTGACATAGACTTTTGACAATCTATATCCTGCGGATAAATGCGTCATAGCCCTGGTTCCGCAGCCATGGAATCACCTCCCTGCGTACATATTTCAACTCCTTTTCCTGATACAAACCGGCACTGACTTTAAAGAGGCCATCTTGCTGCTGGGTAAACATCCCATGTGCGAATACATTTTCAATCCTTGAGAATCCGTTAAAATATGGACGAGAAAAAGCCCCCAATTGTACTGTATACAAACTTTGGGGCGAGCTGTCACGGAAGGCCGGTATAAAGGGTTCTACATAGGCATCCTGATAACCAAGCTGATGGGTCTTTAATAAGATCTGATCTGCAGTTTGGCGGTCGATGAAATTGCCAAGGAATACAATTGACGCGCCGGTAGAACGGCTGATGCGTTTGAGCGGACCTTCGGCAGGGTGTTCTATGCGTACGCTGCCAAGATCATACAGATCAGCAAACTGACTTAGTTCTTCGTTTGCGGGCAGGGTCCCGACATAAATGCAGAACATTTCAGGAGAGGCGATATCTGGCTGCGCCAGACTTTTCCCGACCATCAGACTGATGGCCAACAATATGATAACTTTATACATGGACGAGGATGTGTAGGTTTGTCATAACAAAACTCCGAAGCTTCGTTTTTATTGTAATGAATCTCCTACCGCTGTACACAGACAGGATCTATGAACTTTTTCTCCAGACTTTTTTCAGCTTCCGCCAAAAAGCAACAATATGGTGGTGAGTTGAGCTTTCGCGACAATGTGAAAGCCCTTCGCAACCTGCCTCCTTTTTTGCGACTCATCTGGCAAACCAGCCCATGGATGGCCGGGGGCAACATTGCCCTGCGGGCATTGAGCGCGCTGATTCCGGTCAGCTCCTTGTACATCGCCAAATTGATCATTGATGAGGTGATTCGCTTGCAGACCACACCTGACAGTCTACTCGATACACTGTGGTGGTACATTGGACTGGAACTTGCATTGGTTCTGCTTGGCGCGGTGCTCAATCGCTTGATTTCTCTCTTAGACGCCTTGCTGGGGGATTTGGTCTCCAATCATACCTCAGAAAAACTCATCGAACACGCCGCCAAACTGGATCTGCCGCAGTTTGAAGATTCTGCTTTTTATGACAAACTGGAACGGGCACGCCGCCAAACCACCAGTCGAACGGTCCTTTTGTCCCAACTCTTACGGCAAGCCCAGGACAGCGTAACCATCTTTTTCCTGGCTGCGGGCCTGGTGGTGTTCAATCCCTGGTTGATCATTTTGTTAATTCTGGCCGTCATTCCAGCTTTCCTGAGTGAAACGCACTTTAATCAACGCAGCTATTCAGTGGCCAGAAACTGGACGCCGGAAAGAAGAAAGCTGGACTATTATCGTTTCATTGGGGCCAGCGACCAGACAGCCAAAGAAGTGAAGATTTTTGGCCTGTCGGACTTTTTGGTTACCACCTTTCGTAAGCTGGCCCACAAATATTATGAAGCCAATAAAAAGCTGGCTATTCAAAGAGCCGTTTGGGGTTTTGTGTTTAACAGTCTCGGCGATCTGGGTTATTATGCCGCTTATGTAGTGATTGTGTTACAGACAATTCGCGGAGAACTCAGCATCGGTGATCTCACCTTTCTGGCTGGTTCTTTTTCACGCCTCAGAGGTTTGTTGCAGGGGGTTTTGTCTCGCTTTTCCGCTATTGGCCAAAGTGCGCTCTATTTGCAGGATCTTTTCGACTTCCTGGCGGTCCAACCGCAAATTACCAGTCCGGTCCAGCCCGTTCTTTTTCCTCAACCGATCAGAGAAGGTTTTGTATTTGAGAATGTCAGTTTCAAATATCCCAATACTGATATTTATGCTGTCAAAAATCTAAGTTTCCATCTCCATGCAGGTGAAAAGTTGGCCCTGGTCGGAGAAAATGGTGCGGGTAAGACCACATTGGTCAAATTGCTGGCCCGCCTGTACGATCCCAATGAAGGGCGCATTTTGCTGGATGGTAAAGATTTACGATCGTATGATCTACACACCCTGAGGCGAAACATCGGCGTCATTTTCCAGGACTATGTGCGTTTCCAAATGACCGCGAGCGATAACATTGCCATTGGGAATATCATCGAACAAGAGAATCAGCCCATGATTGTCCATGCTGCGGAGCAGAGTCTGGCTGATTCCGTCATCTCTCAGTTGCCAGCAGGTTTTGATCAAATGCTGGGTAGGAAGTTTGAGAATGGCGTCGATCTGTCGGGCGGTCAATGGCAGAAAGTCGCACTGGGCAGGGCTTATATGCGGGAAGCTCAATTGATGATCCTTGATGAACCCACAGCAGCACTTGACGCACGAGCAGAATACGAGGTCTTTGAACGCTTCTCTGACTTGACCAGGGGGAAAAGCGCCGTCTTGATTTCGCATCGCTTCTCTACGGTCCGGATGGCCGACCGGATTCTGGTGTTGCGCAAGGGAGAGATCATTGAGCTGGGATCTCATGAAGAGCTTTTAGCCCAAAATGGAACCTATGCAGAGCTGTTTCATCTTCAGGCACAAGGATATCAATAAAATGTCTTGCGCAAGGCATTAGGGAGGCAGCCTGATAAGTTGTTTGCTTTTATGTATGTTTGTGATTGGAAAAAACAGCATGAAGAACCCCTGGCTGATTGGTTTGGTCGTTATGTTCCTGTTTGCCTGCCAACAGGATCCTTGCAGAGACATCAGTTGTCTAAACGGCGGTATATGTCTTGATGGCTTCTGTGATTGTCCGGAAGGATTTATCGGTCCGGACTGTGGCATAGAACTAGACCCTTGTCAGCAGCTCAATTGTGTGGTCGCGACCACTGACTCATGTTTGCGTTTCAGTAGCACAGAAGCGAAATGTATGTGTCGTTTCGGCTTTGAAGGTGATCGTTGTGAGGACAGTTGGGAAGACAAATATGAGGGAGGTTTCAGTGCTGGTGAAAGCTGCAATGGAACTGTCATCGGCTTCAATATGCAGGTAGATCGCGGCCCGGATCCACAGCAGATTACCTTCAGTAATTTTCACAATCAAACTGGTATCGGTACCCGAGTGGTCGGTAAATTGATCAGCTCCAATATCATTTCTATTGAACAACAATTCATGACCTTCGGTCAGGTCAGTGGGGCTGGCAGCATTGATGCTGACGGCAATATCCAATTGACCTATGCTATCATTACCAGCAATGATAGCCTGCAATGCAGTGCCTTGCTGGAACCCAATTAAGAAGTTCACGTTCAACACCTATTTTTGCATTTACCAATAACCTTAACATCCTGAACGCTTATGAAAAAGCTTACTCTTCTGATTATTTGTAGCCTAATGGCTTTTCAGGTAAAGGCCCAGCTTCCGTGGCCTGCTGAAAGCCTGAACCCAGATTCTTATGGCTATACCTACAAGACCAATGATGCAACCAATGGTCCTGCCTACAGTTGGGTAGAGATCATCACCAACAATCTTGGTACAGAAGTAATGGGCCTGGCAGATGACAACATCGTCGGTCCAATCAACATGGGTATTGAATTCCCTTATTATTGGAATACCAAAACAGAGATTTTCATTGGGTCCAATGGCTACCTTTCCATGGGTACCGCGACCAATATTGCCTCTACCGCGATTGGTTTCCCTCCCACTCCTACTGCATCAAACCCCAATGACGTTCTGGCTCCCTTTATGTCGGACCTGAGCTTCGTAGGCCCTGGCAACCCTGGACGGGTTTTCACATACAATGATGTCGCCAATGACCGCTTCATTGTTACCTATGATGCGGTTCCTTACTGGACCAATGAGAATCCAAATGACTGGCAGGGTTCCAACACCTTCCAGGTGATCCTGGACGCCAGTGATTCAACCATTACGTACCAGTATCAAAGCATGATTGGTAACTGGAACAGTGGCTATGATGATTCCCAGTTTCCATTCGTTACCGGCATTGAGAATGTCTCAGGTACCATCGGTATGCTCGCACCAGAGCTGCCCGTAAACGCAAGCAAAAAACCGGTTGGCAATACTGCCATCCAATTCAAGGCGCCAGCCGTGGCACTGATTGACATCACGGATGTTGGGATCACCAGTGTTCAGAACAAAGAAAACGGAGGATTTTTCGTGCCAAGAGGCAATCTGAGCTTCCCGCTTCGGACCTTCGTTGAAAACACGGGTAATACAGACATCACCGCAGATATCCAGATTACCGGACTGATTTCAGATACGACTGGCTCTCTGGTTTGGACCGATCAGTATACCATTGTAGGTGGTCTGCCCCAGGGACAAGGTGAAGAAGTTACTTTCGCCATTCCGTTTAACCCACCAACCACTGGCTCTCACAACTTCTCTGTACGGGTTCAGAATCCCGTAACCGTCGGCGATATCAATACCACCAATGATGTCCGTCTGGTCGAAGCAGTGGTTTTGGATACCACGCAGCAGGAAGTTCGTTTCAGCTATGTCAGCGACAACTTCCTGGGGGCATTGGCAACCAGTGACATTGTGAGCTGGAGTGGAAACAATGATGATTCCGGCATTGGTGTTGCCTTTGAATCTTATGGCTTCCCCATTGATATCATTGCCCTTGAGTACCTGCTTCTCAATGGACAAGGCACCATGCCGACTGAAGGATTCATTGCCAGTCTATACGGTGCTTCCACCAATGGGACGGTACCAGGTCCGCTGCTCTTCTCTGATACACTCGACATCAGCGAGGTTGTACTGGGTGGCCCCAACCCACAGACCATGGAAGACGGTTGGACGCGGGTAGATCTACCCACACCCATCAGAATCGACAGTGGAGAGTTTTATGTAGAATGGATTCAGGTAGACAATGACATCGTCATCTTCCTCGAAACGCTCGCACCGATTTCCCGTCGTACATACGAAGTTCTGTCCAATACCTGGGCAACCTACCGGGAAAACACCATCAATGACCCCTACATTCGTGCCGTAGTCAAAATTGACAGCGCGGTGACCACCGCCATCGGTGATCCGATTGAAGACGTTTTGACCTTCAATGCATTCCCGAATCCGACTTCAGGCAACATCCAGGTAGATATTCAGCTGAGAAGTGCTGCAGATGTAGAGTTAAAGCTCTACGACATGCAGGGCCGTAAAATCATGCGTCAGGTGCTGCCAAATGCAGTCCAGGTTTCTGAAACCATCGACATGAGCCAGCTGACTGCTGGTATTTACACCCTCCATATGTCAATGCCAGACGGATCAGTTCGTACCCAGAAAGTGATATTGCGTTAATTGATCTCTTCCTAAAAAATAACGGGCAGTCTCCTTTTCGGAGCTGCCCGTTTCTGTTAACCTACTCTCCTCCTCCTCAGATTTTCTGGGCTTCGGTTTTGATTTGCCAGCCGTCAGGCAGTTTCTGGGTGATTTCGATATTGCCAAACTCCTGGCTTTGGCGCGCTCCTACTTCCCGCGCCCAATTGGCCATGCGGGTGATCCCTTCTTCCAGGCTTAGCGCATGACTGGTTCCAAACACACGGTGTGCCTTACTGTGATCAGCATAAGCATCCACCACTTCGTTTCGTGCACGCAAATGCAGAATGTCAGATGATTTCCCCATAGCCGTACAGACCACTTCCGCCAATTGATTAACAGAATAAGGCGTATCCGCGCCAATGTTGAAAACTTCATTGTAAGACGCCTCGATATTGACACATTGTGCAATCGGAATCGCTACTTCATCGATATAGCTGAAGGCACGGGTTTGTTCCCCATCGCCAAAAACCGTCAATGGTTTGCCCTGCATCAATTGATTCATGAAGATCCCAATCACATTACGGTATTTGTCGCCAATGTTCTGATTTTCGCCATACACATTGTGCGGGCGGAAAATGACATAGTTGAGCCCAAACATCTCATGTGCTGCTTTCAAATCCATTTCTACAGCGTATTTGGACACGCCATAGGGGTCTTCCGGTTGGGGGACCATGTCTTCCCGCATGGGAAGCTGGCCTGCCCCATATACTGCAATAGATGAGGTAAAGACAAAGCATTTGACCTGATGACGTACGGCTTCGTTGATCAGATTTACACTGCCAATCAGATTGGTTTCATAATTGAAGCGACGAATAAAGTGCGACAAGCCCTCGGCAGCATAAGCAGCCAGATGATAGACGTAGTCAAATTGATATTGATCAAACAGACGGGTCAAAAGAGCATGATCACAAACAGAACCTTGCACAAATTCTGCTCCGGCAGGTATGTGATCCTCAAACCCTCCGCTAAGATCATCCAGAATGACGACCTGATGTCCTTGGGTGAGACAATGTCTGGCGACGTGTGAACCGATAAATCCGGCGCCGCCGGTAATCAGAGAAACTGACATATACAATTATATTTTTTACTGCTGGAGCAAAAATATATAACAGTATTTAAAATTTACACACAATGAAACAATTGGAATGAATTATCCACCTAGCTTGTAAAGCCGCACCGTAAGCCTCATGCTAAAATCGGATCTTAGCCAGTTCTTCTGGTACCAGAATTTCAATTTCACTTTGCCGGGTACGGACGATCCCATCCGCTTTGAATTCGGACAACACCCGAATCACACATTCTTTGGAGGTTCCGACCAGATTGGCCAGATTATCCCGGGTTATGGCCATTGAAAAAGACTTTTCCCCTTCTTCCTGATAGCGTTCCCGCAAATGCAGCAAAGCATCTGCAACTCTTTTACGGACAGTGTCATAGGCCAGATGGAGCAATTGTTCTTCTTTTTCCCCTACATCACGGGAGAGCAGGCGGATAAAATGATGGGACACATCCCGGTTGTTGTATACCAGGGCAAAAAAGTCATTTTTAGGAATGAGAATCACGTTGGTTTCTTCCAAAGCCAGTGCACATTCTCCCAATGGGGCATCGGACAGGAGTGCATGGTGGCATAGAAAGTCCCCTGCTCGGTACAGATCGGTGATTAACTCTTTGCCATCTTCATTGGTTTTAAACCCTTTCACCTTGCCACGCAGGATGTACATCAATGCATTGGGATAGCTTCCTTCCTGGAAAAGCACATTACCAGCGGAGAAAAGTCTTTCCTCTCGATCTTCTGACAATGCCTCCATGGCGGCCCGCCCTTTGGCTTCATTCAGAAACTGCTTCAGATTCTCGGGTTGCTCAGAAACATCCACAGCCAGCTCCGCATGTTTCCGGAGGCGTATGTCAATTGCATCCAGCAATTCGGCCTCGGTAAAGGGTTTGGTGATATAGTCGTCCGCTCCCATATTCATTCCTTTACGAAAGTCTTCTTTTTCCGCTTTAGCAGTCAGGAAAATAAAGGGAATGCGCGCAGTGGATGGATCGCGACTCAACATCCGCAATACGCCATAGCCATCCAGCTCTGGCATCATGATATCGCAGATGATCATGTCCGGCTGATCTTGGCGTACCTGTCGCACACCGTCCTTACCATTGGCAGCAGTCATGACTTCATAACCAGCCAGTTCAAGGATTTCGGCAATGTTTTCACGCACTTCCAGATTGTCTTCGATGAGGACGATTTTTTTCATGCTAAGGAATTTGATCAGGTAATGTGATGAAAAAGCTGGTACCCTGCCCGGAAGCTGACTCAAAGGATATTTGGCCGCCCATGAGCTCGACATAGCGTTTGACAATGCTCAACCCCAGACCAGTGCCTTGAATATTGCTAACCTCCCGCCCTCTGAAAAAGCGCGCGAACAGATATTGTTGTTCATCTTCTGGTATCCCCATCCCCTGATCAGTGATTTCGAGCTTGAGCGTGTCTGCAAGAAACTGTAGCCGGATGGTGATGACCGAGCCTTCCTGAGAGTACTTGATGGCATTCGACAGCAGGTTGGTACAGACATTGGTCAGCAGACGAGGGTCCAGAGACACACTCCTTGTCTTTCCTATGCTTTCCAGATGAAACTGCTGGTGAGCCTTTTTCAATGCTCCCATCTCCTCGAGAAGATCGCGCAGCAAATCAAGTGGCTGACATGTTTCGGGTCGGCTGCTGATGTTTCCTTCTTCGAGCTTACTAAGGGATAAAAAATCCTCCAGAATACCTGTCAGGAGACGAATGTTTGACTGGATTCGATCGATATGCTTTTCGCGTTTGGGCAAAAGCTCGTCCGTATCATAGCGTCGGATCAGTGATACAGACGAAAGAATAGTGGCCAGAGGCGTACGAAACTCATGTGAAGCCATAGAGACAAAGCGAGACTTCAATTCATTGAGTTCACGTTCTTTTTCAAGCGCCTTTCGGGCCTCTGCTTCACTCTTCACCAGGGCTTTTTCGATCTGTTCCCGCTCACGGATTTCCTCCTCCATTTTCTGCATGGCCTGCCCCAGCGCCTCCGTTCGGGCAGAAACTCTCTTCTCGAGGTCCTCATTATAGCGTTTGAGCTTGGCTTCTACCGCTTTTTGCTCCGTCAGGTCATGAACGATGCCCGTAAAAATGGTTCGATCAGATAATTTGACTTCACTGACGCTTAAATAAAAAGGAAAAGTACTCCCATCTTTTCTCTGCCCAATTACTTCTCGCCCAATCCCAATGATCTTTCTGTTCCCGCTTTGGGCATAATTATGAATGTATCCATCATGTTCTGAATGATATGGCTCCGGCATCAGTATTTTGATGTTATGCCCAATTACTTCTTTCGGCTGATAGCCAAAAAGGCTTGCTGCGGCCGGATTCAGCGATTGGACCCGTCCCCGCTGATCAATGGTGATGATGCCGTCTACCGCATGTTCAATGATGCTTTGCAGTCTTTGTTCGCTTTCCCGCAAGGCAAGTTCCGTTTTACGAACTTGGGTGAGACTGATGACCCGTACCAAAACATACTGCCCTTTCGTGGTATTGACAGGATACAGGCTGATGAATACGGGTATTTCGGTTCCATCTTTTCTGAGAGCAGCCAGCGTTTTGCGTTCGCTCATGCTACGCGGCCGGGCATTCTGATGATATGCAGTTCGTTGTCCGACATGTCTATTCCGAGCGGAAGCCGGAACCAGATCTTCTACCTGCATCCCTTTGAGTTCGGCCTTGCTGTAGCCAAATATATCCTCTGAATGCCCATTGGCAATCAGGATGGTTCCATTGGGATTGACAGCCAGGATGGCTTCATCCGGGGCGTGAAACAAAGCCGTAACCAACTCTCTGAAAGGGACTGAAGCTTCTGAAAAATCATCGGGACCGGGCAATTCCTTCATCTGTGAACGTTAGCGGGAGATATATAGGTGAAGTTAAATATTTCTATCTGAATCACCGCTGTAAACGACCTGAGACGCTTTGCCTCCCACCATTGGAAAAGCCCAAAGAGGGATATGGGTCATCAGGGCCATTTTCTTGCTATTACTCCGATAAAAAAGCTGCCCAATCAGACTGCGCCGGTGGGTGAGCATCACCAGTAGATCAATTTCATTCTGACGGGTGTAATGCAGAAGACCTTTGGCCACATTATCAGATTCAAGGCTGTCAAACTCGATTTCATCAATGTCCATTTCGGAGCCATAGGCTTCCCGCAAAATCAGCTGTTTATAGGTATCGACGGCATCATTGTGGCGACGGATGTGTACACAATAAACCCGAGCCCGCGACTCTTTGGCAATTTCGAGGACATGATCCAGCGCCCGAATATCATTTTGCTCAAAATTGGTGGCGTAGGCGATCTTCTGAATACCGGTAAAATTATATTCTGCGGGCACGACCACCACCGGCATTTTGGCCCGTTGGATGATATTGGTTGCCGTACTGCCAAAAACATTCCGTCCCAATTCTCCACCACTGCCATGCGAACCAACTACTACAAGATCAGCTTTCTCCTTGCGAGCCGTAAACAGAATTTGTTCACTGACGGTCCCCAATTTAATCTGATAATCAAACGTCTTATTGGCCAACAGTTCAGCGGATACCGCTTGCTCAAGCGTTGCAAAATATTCCAGTGCCAGATCATGCTTCGCCTCAATCAAAGCGTGCTGCATGTGAATGGGCACAAAAGGTTCCATCTCGCCCGGTGTGTACACATGAAGCAGGATGAGTCGTACTGCCTGACCTTTATAAAAATGCAGCGCATAACGGAAAGCGTTTCGGGAAGCAGGAGACAAATCAAGAGGGATGAGAATGGTTTTCATACTGGATGAATTAGACATCATCCAAAAGTAGCCGGGACAAATTGATCCACAGATGACCCAGTGCAGGGTCTGGGGTGACTTTTGTCATTCGGGAGGATGTGATAGCTCCTTTTCCGGCCAGGTCAGATCCGGCAGATTGCAGCATGACAACGAATATCCTGACGCCAACCACCGTCTGCTGCAGCCACTGCGGAGATGTATGCCCGCCTGATCCGCCAATGGAGCTGGAAAAAGCCTTTTGTTGTGAAGGATGTAAAACGGTCTACCTCCTCCTGTCTGAACATGATCTTAGCCAGTATTATTTACTGGAGGAAAAGCCTGGCATTTCTCAGAAAAGAAGCACGCAAAGAGAAAATTTCGCTTTTCTCGATCTGGCAGACATACGGGAGCAGCTGATTGACTTTCAGGACAAAAACCGTATCCACATCCGGCTATCCCTCCCCCAAATTCACTGCACCTCCTGTATTTGGTTGCTCGAAAATCTGCAACGATTGCATGCCGGTGTGCAGAGTTGCCGGGTGGATTTCCTGAAAAGAGAAGCGCAAATCGTCATATCCGAAGACACGATTAGTCTCCGGGAACTGGCAGAACTACTGGACCGAATTGGTTATCCACCGATTTTTCGTCTGGATGATCTGGGAGAAAAACAAGGGAAGAAGGGAAAGCAAACGCTTATTTACCAATTGGCAGTGGCCGGATTTTGCTTCGGCAACATCATGCTGCTGAGCTTTCCTGAATATCTGGGGCTGACTGCTGAAGCAGGATTATCCTTTGGCCATTTCTTTTCATGGCTCAATCTGTTGTTGATCCTGCCGGTATTGCTTTACAGCAGCAGCCCCTTCTTTCGATCCGCCTGGTTGGGCCTGCGTGAAAAGCATCTCAACATTGATTTCCCCATCAGTCTGGGTATTGTGGTTTTATTTGCCCAAAGCCTGGCTGACATTCTCTTGCAAAGCGGACCTGGCTATCTCGATTCGCTGGCAGGTCTGGTCTTTTTTCTCCTGGTGGGCAAATGGTTTCAGCAAAAAACCTATGACCAGCTCGCTTTCGACCGGGACTATTCGGCATATTTCCCCATTGCTGCCACCCGTCTGCTTGAAGATGGAGAAGAACAAGTTGCCGTCAGCAAGATTACATCCGGTGATCGGTTGTTCATCCACCATCAGGAGGTCATTCCTTGTGATGCCATTTTGCGAAAAGGAAACGCAGAAATTGATTATCGCTTTGTCAGTGGCGAATCTGAGCCGACCACAAAATATCCAGGTGATCTATTGTACGCTGGCGGAAGGCAAATGGGGGGTGCCATTGAGATTGAGGTACGGAAAGCCGTTTCTCAGTCTTACCTCACCCAGTTGTGGAACCATGAGAGTTTTCAGCAGGAAAAGGGAAATGCCGTTCAGGCTCTGGCAGACCGGTTGAGCCAATGGTTCACGCCTTTGATCCTTGGAATTGCCGTGGTATCTGGTATCGTCTGGTGGTGGTTCACGGATATTTCGCAGGCCATCCGGGTCATGACAGCCGTTTTAATCGTGGCCTGTCCTTGTGGCATTGCCCTCTCCGCACCAGTGGTTCTCGGCAGCGCGACCCGTATTCTGGGCAGAATGGGTTGCTATCTCCGCGACAGCGGCATCCTGGAAAACATGGCGACACTCAATCAGATCGTCTTCGACAAAACCGGGACCCTGACGCACCTTGATCACAAAAGCGAGGTCAAATGGATCGGAAAATTCCTTACAGATGACAAAAGCATCATTCAAGCGCTGGCTGCCCAATCCCTACACCCCATCAGCAAAGCCATCCGAATGGGAGCCCCAAGAGGTCCTGAAGCCAGGTATGTGACGGAGATCAAAGGAATGGGACTGAGTGGATGGGTCGCAGACAAACACGTGAGGATTGGTAAATGGATCTTCATAGGCGGGGATCACGCCCATCAGCGCCCAGGTACATGGGTATCAATTGATGGAAAAATATTGGGTGAGATACAGATCAGGGATCATTATCGACCAGGGATGCAGGAGACCATCAGTTTGCTGGGTCAGCAATATGAATTGGCGCTACTGTCAGGTGATCAGGACCGGGAGCGCCAGTATCTGACTGCAGTTTTCCCCCCTGACAGTTCCCTTTGCTTTTCCCAAAGTCCGGCTGATAAGCTTCAATTTATTCAGGAAGCGCAGGCCCGGGGCAAACGCCTGATGATGATTGGCGATGGCTTAAATGATGCCGGTGCGCTGTCTCAGAGTGATGTGGGAATGTCTATCACCGACCAATCCGGCAGTTTTAGTCCTGCCTGTGATGTCATTCTGGACGGCAAACAATTTTCCCAGATCCCTGCCATCCTTCGTTTCAGCCAGGGAAGTATTCAATTGGTCCGGGCGGCCTTTTTGATCAGCTCACTCTACAACATTGTTGGAATAAGCATTGCGATACAGGGCTGGCTTAGTCCGCTTCTGGCGGCCATCCTGATGCCACTCAGTTCCATCAGTGTGGTCATTTTTAGCCTGAGTAGCAGCTGGTTACTTGGTAAAAAACATTTCCGGTCTGCGAACAATCAGCTCCAGGAGTGACATATGTCATCCCCTCTCCCCTCCCTCACATATACTTTTGACCATATCCAAAAAACAAAAGTTATGAGTGCCTTATTCTTCCTCGTTTTTCTCGGTCTGGTTGTTGCCGGCGGCTTTTTGCTGGCATTTTTCTGGGCCATGAAAAGTGGCCAATATCAGGACAGCTACACCCCTTCTGTACGCATTCTCTTTGACGACACATCTTCAACGACTGATCAAGATGCTCACGAAACCACTACCGCCTAAAACAGCTGAATCATCTCCAGCCTCTACGCTGGAGCATTTTCAGTACGACAATGCCATCGTCCGCATGTTTGCCATTGCCACCGGCTTCTGGGGCATTGCGGGCATGTTGGTCGGGGTCATTGTCGCCTTTCAATTTGTCTTGCCTGATCTCGGGCTCTGGGATGGCACAAGTTTTATGTCATTTGGACGCCTCCGTCCTCTGCACACCAATGCAGCCATTTTTGCTTTTGTTGGCAATGGGATCTTTATGGGTGTCTATTACTCCCTGCAGCGCCTCATGAAAGCCAGAATGTTTCACGATGGTTTGAGTCGGATTCATTTCTGGGGCTGGCAGCTCATCATTTTGTCAGCATTGGTTACCCTGCCTTTAGGAATCAGTTCAGGGAAAGAATATGCCGAACTGGAATGGCCCATTGACATCGCCATTGCTCTGGTCTGGATCGTCTTCGGGGTCAATATGTTCATGACCATTATCCGGAGACGCGAACGCCATTTATATGTTGCCGTATGGTTTTTCATCGCCACCTGGATCACGGTTACGGTCCTTCACGTGGTCAACAACCTCGAAGTTCCGGTTAATTTCCTTAAAAGTTATCCGATTTATGCTGGCGTACAGGATGCGCTGGTTCAGTGGTGGTACGGGCACAA
>JBCBZF010000756.1:0-3704 GCA_039815525.1 Bacteroidota bacterium
GAATAAATGGGCGTAAAAGTAGATTTGCTGCTACGAACCGCCATGCAACGGCTGAAAGCCACCTTGCTGATCCAGAAAGCCAACAATCTCTGTGAATCTTCGGCGGAGATCGATGCTGCCCGTTCACTTTTCCAGATCGCAGATTCTGTTTCCAACCTGATCCGATACAGTTTTCTGACCGAAGATAGCCGCCTGACTTTGTCTGAAACTACGTTACCAATCTATGAACATGCGATTGAGCTTTCGTATCAGCTCTATCAATGCCGTCAGCAAAAAAGTGATCTGGAAAACATCTTCGCGTTTATCGAAAAAAGTAAAGCGCTGACGCTTTATGAAAGTCTTCAGGTGTCCAGTGCACGCCAAAACGATTTGCTGCCAGATAGCCTTGAAGCAGCGATGGAAAAGTTGAAATGGGACCTGACATTTTACCGCCGTCAAATCTGGGAGCGACCAAATGCCTCAGAAGAATTGGTCAAAACCTGGAAAGAACAGCTTTTCAGCCTCGAACAGGCAGATCGTAAGCAACAGCAATATTTACGCAGGAATTATCCGCAAACCACCAATCTGTCTTTTGTCCCACCGCAACTGGATGAATTGGAAGACCGCCTGCCAGACGGGACCGCCCTGATGGAATACTTTATGGGTGAAAACCACCTTTATCGTCTGATGATCCTCGGCGGTCAATCGAGCTGCGTGCAAATACCACTTGATGGGACACTTGAGTCATCCCTGCGCGGCTTAAGAAATTTCCTTTCCGGTCGGTTGCAAGCTGCCGAAGCAGACCTCAATCATTACCAGGCTTTTGTAGCCGATTCCAGGCTTCTGTACGAGACATTGCTTACTGGTTTGACCCCTTCAGCCGTAAACGAGCTCATCATCATTCCCGATGGCCGGTTAAACTATCTGCCTTTCGACTTACTGCTGACCGAGGAAGGGGGCAATCTTGAACAGATTGACTATTACCGCCTCCCCTACCTCTTACAGACATGTGCGGTTGTGTACCAATATTCAGCCAAAATTCTCCTGGCTGAGCAAAAACTGACAAACCCTTCTTTGCTTAGGTTTGGTGGATTCGCACCATCTTATAGTGGCACCGGCAGTCTGGCAATTCCAGGGAGGGATTCAGCCTCCCGTATGGGCCTGGCCCCATTGGTCAATACCCCTCAGGAAGTCAGTAATATTCAATCCATCCGAGGCGGACGCATTTTTCTTGGCCCGGATGCCAGTCGGGAAAGCTTCCTGCACATCGCTGACTCGCTATCAGTCATACATCTGGCGATGCACAGTTTGACCTATGATGATGCGCCGGCTTATTCTTCTTTGGTGTTCACCGAGAGTGAAGGAGAAAGCAATCTATTGTACGCCATGGACATTGCAAATCTGGATCTGAAAGCAGAAATGGCCGTCCTTAGTGCCTGTAATACCGGTACCGGCCACATCAGGCGAGGAGAAGGCGTCATGAGTCTGGCCCGGGCTTTTCGAAAAGCAGGTTGTCCCAATATTGTCATGAGCCTATGGCAGGCAGATGATCTTGCAACCAGTAAAATCATGCAGTCATTCTATGCCTATCTCGATCAGGGACAAAGCAGGCAAGCGGCTCTCCGCCAAGCAAAGCTGGACTTTCTGGTGCAAAGTACTGATCGCGCCCATCCGCATTATTGGAGTGCTTTTGTGTTGTTTGGCGAGGTAGAGCTGGAGGAAAGCGGACTTCCATGGTGGTGGTTGCTTCTGGGGATCACACTTCTGGGAGGAGGGGTTATGTTGTTACGAAGCCGAACATCTTAGCGCCAGGCAGGTTTCAGGGAAATCTTTACTGTACCAGCCAGCTCACATTCCTTATCCTCATAGTTGGGGCCGCCATCCTGGATCAGACAGCGCTTGCGTGGATACTTGATGCTCCGTTGTAAGTAGTCGATGATGACCTGTCCCCGAACCGTGGAGAGATAAGGCTTCACATTGAGTTCCTTCTCACAGCTGCTCACTTCGATCAGCAACAATCGGCCCCGCATCGCGGGAAATTGCCGCAGCTTCTCGACCAATTTGTCCAGCGTCTCCTGGCTATCGTCGGTGAGATCTAAAGAAAAGTATTGAAACTGCAATGCCTTTGGTTCTCCAAACAGGAGAATCGCCTGTTCATCCGTCAGCACCTGAGCCGATAGCCAACGGCCCGGGATCAAACATAATGCAAGCAAGAAGATCCATTTATTCAGGGGCATTGCCGTCATTGTCATTTCCCGCTTCCGGCGTACCGGCATCCATGTCAGAGAAGGAGCGGCGCATGCGGGTATCTGCTTCAATATTTTGGAGGCGATGGTAATCCATGATCCCCAGATTGCCAAGGCGGAAAGCTTCCGCAATGGCCATGGGTACCTGCGCTTCTGCCTCGATTAATTTAGCACGCATTTCCTGTACCCGGGCGCGGTAGTATTGTTCTTCGGCTACTGCTTCGGCTCGTTTTTCTTCCGCTTTTGCACGGGCAACTTTCAGTTCTGCGGCCGCTTCATCCGCACGAAGCATCGCACCAATACTCTTCCCAACATCAATATCGGCAATGTCTATGGACAGTACGTCATAAGCAGTTCCTGCGGTCAAACCAGAAGTAATGATGCGTTCAGAGATCTGACCTGGATTCGCCAGAATCTTTTCGTGGGTTTCTGCTGAGCCAATCGCCGCAACAATCCCCTGCCCTACCCGGGCGACGACAGTCTCTTCTCCAGCACCACCTACCAGCTTCTCCAAGTGCGCCCGTACCGTGATCCGTGCCTTGGCAATCAGTTGGATGCCATCTTTTGCCACCGCTTCAATATCTGGCGAGTCAATGACTTTGGTATTGACCGAATCCCGCACGGCCTGTAAAACATCCCTCCCTGCCAGATCAATGGCAGCAGCCTGGGCAAAGGTGAGAGCAATACCAGCGTTTTTCGCTGAAATCAATGCGTCCACGACGGTATTGATGTTGCCTTTGGCAAGATAGTGGGCTTCCAGATTGGTCAATCTGACATCCTGGAGGTCGGCTTTTTTGGCCTTGATCAATTCCTCCACGATAACGCTTGGCTTAACCCTTCGCAGACGCATCCCAATGAGCTGCCCAATGCTTAGACGGACACCAGAGAAAACTGCTGTTACCCACAGTCCAATTGGCACATAGTAAAACAGCGCACCCAGCAATAAGAGGCTGATCACCGAAACGATGACCACGAAAGTGTAAAAGCCAGTATTGGTTTGCGCTGATTGCAGCAGAAAAAACTCCATTTGTCAGCAATTAACAACCTAATTTAGAGATAATTCTCAATAAGGAATAATATGGCGTAAAAAGAAAAAGGCGCCTTCCTCAAAGAAAGGTCGCCTGAGCTATGAAAAATGTATTTTTCAGCGGTCGCCTTTGATATGAATCAAGATGCGATCAAGCCCCTTAATAATCGAATCGAATTCTGGCGCTTTGGTTTCGCGAATCATCTCTTCAGACAAATTTCGCATGGAACCCGATAAATCATCCACAAGGTTCTGCCCTTTGGCAGTGGGCTTAATGTAGATCACCCGGCGGTCGTTTTTCGAGTTTTTACGTTTGACCAACTTATTTTTCTCCAGCTTATCGATGGTGCTGGTCAGAGTAGACAATTTGATATTGAAATACTCGCCGACTTCTTTCATTTTCTTCTGATCATTCTCCAATAGGTATCGAATGATGTCAACGTCCATCTCCA
>JBCBZF010000697.1:0-3979 GCA_039815525.1 Bacteroidota bacterium
AGTCGCCTTGCTGGGTGGCAAAAAGCGTGTACTCAAACACATGGGTTCCTTTGGGCAGATAGTCAAAGAAGAAATGCGTGGCCAGATCGCGGGTGCTTTGGTAATACCCCAGTCCGTTTTGATAGCGATACTGCGACAACACATCGACCGGCTCAAAAGCCGCCGCCCGTAAATCCTTCATGTGCACATATTCCATGGCGCGGTCTACCCGCAGTTCAATCCGAACCTTGATTTTATCGCCGGGCTGAAAGGCATCCACTTGGCGCAATTTCGGCCCCTGGTCTGTGTAGTCAACTTTGAAGATTTCTTTCTTGAGAGAAAGCGGCGTTTCGGCAGAAGTGATTTTGTCCAACTGCTCAAAATACTGCCAGTACATTGCGCCCCAGGCGACGCCATCGCTGGCTTTTTCAACTGAGATTTTGCCCATTTCGGCGGTGATCTCCGCCGCATCCCAGGACTTTTTATAATAACCCGTGCCCGCTTCCAGTTTGATCTCATCATCCTGCAAAGGATTGATGGTCTGGTTACCTACTTTGACGGAAACCGGCGTGTTATCAGAGAGCCAATCTGTTCCGGTAGAGAGCAGTGCATTGATGGCCGCGACCGTGGCCCGGGTGGTCTTCCAGTCATTGGTCTGTTTGTTGCGAAGCAACCAGACTTTGAGCTGTTCGACTGCTTCGGTATTCTGACCGGCTTCCTGGA
The DNA here is from genome assembly GCA_039815525.1 of Bacteroidota bacterium. Classification (GTDB taxonomy): domain Bacteria; phylum Bacteroidota; class Bacteroidia; order J057; family J057; genus JBCAWW01. The sequence goes on from JBCBZF010000697.1 coordinate 703, forward strand.
AGGCTTCAATCAACAAGGCATGCCGCTCAATCGGGGCCTGATACCAGTAAAATCCCTGACTCATGTCTTTCCAGTACATGCCTAGCTCCTGATTCACAATCGCTTTTTCCTCCAGAGAGGCAAGGATCTTTTGAGAAGTCTTGTCAGATTTGGTCCGGTGATAGGTCAAAGCCAGCATGCCCTGAGAATATTTGCTTTGGGTGAGCCAGAATTTTTCTCCCTGTGCATAATAATACTGATAGGCTTTGTCAGTGCCTTTTGCCAATGGGATGTCTGGGAAAAAGGAACGCATATAGAGATACTGAATCTGAAGCTGTCTCAAATGATTCTTATCCAGATCATATTTCTCCCGGATCAGCCGATCGTGATCGGCTTTGATTTGTCGGTCAAGGTAGGGGAGGGCAGAGGCCACCATATTGTTGATCTCTGGATTGCCGCTGGCCGCTGACACGCCCAATTTCTGCAAATGCCCCATGCCCAGCACCACCAATTGTGTGATGTAGCGGCTGTCCCGCATGCCGGGGAACCAACTGAACGCACCATTGCTGTTTTGGCGTTTTTTCAACTGCTGATAGGCCCGTCCCTGCTCATTGGCGATACGGTTGATGTCAAACAGCAGCGCAATGCGCTTCTTGCGGGCACTTTCACTCTGCGCATTCAACACCCAGGGGGTTTCTTCCAGCAGAGCCGATTTCAACTCCTGATTGTGTTCGAGATTGGATAAAAGCGCATCCCGATCTGCATCCTGATTTTTCCACTGATCAAACACTTGCTGAATGCGGGGTGATTGATTGGCGATATGGCTGGCGAGGGCATTGGCATAAAAGCGACTGAAAATCTGCTCGGTACACTCGTGCGGAAACTCCATCAGGTAGGGCAAAGCCTGTACCGCATACCAGGCTGGATTGGACGTCATTTCCAGGCTCAGACGCTGGTGTTGGAGGGTAGAGGAGTTTTGGGTGATGAGTTTGTCAAAGGAAAATGTCTGCTTGCCTTTACCGGTGATGGCAAGCGGCAAAGTCTCCGTAACCAGCATGCGGTTTTTTAAGACCGGCAGCGCTTGTTCTTCCCCATCACTGAAATCTCCGGTGGTGGCACTGATGCGCACCACCACTGCCTGTACCGTTTCTGGTACCTTCAAATCCCAGCTAACTGCGGCACTGCGTCCTTTTTCAATCAGAAAAGCTTGCTGTTCGCCATTGTGGCCAAAAGCAGGTCCTATCGGCTGCATGCTGAGCGCATCCAGCAACTCAAGGCGGGCGGAGCCATTGAGCGTTTCTTCACTGAGGTTGGTGATCTTGCTGCTAAGGCGGATCTGATCATTTTCCCTGAAAAAGCGTGGCAGATTGGGGACCACCATCAATTCCTTCTGTGTAAGGGTCTCGCCACCGATGGTGCCAATTTCCAGGTCCTTGGTATGGGCCAGTCCCACGAACTTCCAGCGGGTCAGGGCTTCCGGCATGGTGAAATTCAGAATCACAATGCCTGCTTTGTCCGTTTGCAGTTGGGGGAGAAAAAAGGCGGTCTCGTTGAGGTTGGTCCGAATTTCGGGCTCCGGCTCCGGCGTCATCTTAACATTGCCAGCTGTGATTTCCTGTAGGATTTTATCATCTGCTGGCGCTGCATCAAAGTCGTCGGCCAGGCCGTCATCGTCTACAGCCTTCTCAAGGAAAAGCCCACCCTCTGCAGCCGCTTTTTTCTTCCGTCCACTCCGTCCTCCGGCGGGAGCAGGTGCTGCCTGCCCGGTAACCACCACGGCATCGGCCTCTGCCCATTCGTTTTCACCATTTGCGTAAAACCCACCACCGGATGCGTAGGCCCGATATCCGCTATTGCCCCACAAAAATGAATCATATCCTTTCTGCCAGACGGGCTGATAATTGCCTTGCCGATGTAGCTGACGGGCCCGCTCGGTGCCAAATCCATCTCCCGTGCGAAGATGATTGCTGTTGTAGCGGGTAGCATAGGGGAAAAAGGAAAAACCATGCGCAGCGGAAAAATTGTCCAATGAAGCATCGTACATGGTGGCGACCATCTCAGCCGCGACCGCATCCTGTTGTGGGCCGGAAATCTTGAGCTGCCATTGCTCTTCCTGCCCGGGCCGCAGCTTGCTGCGGAACGTAGACCAGCTCAGTTGGAGCTGTTTATTGGTCCAGGGTACACTGAGTCGCATGGATTTGATGTGGCTTTCATTCAAGGCCACGGTGGCCAGATTGATGCTCAAACCGCCCCGGTCTTTCTCCTGCACCGGGATCTGGATCAGGTTCGGCTTTTTGCGTTTCAGTTGCACGAAGCGCCGACTTAGCATCTCTTCCCCCCGCCAGAGTTCATAGACCACCCAACATTTTTTCAGAGCGGTCTGCAATTTGAGATTGACAAAGTCGCCGGGCTGGGCACTTTCCTTTTCCAGAATGGCCGTAAAAGCCTCCGGCTGCGCCATGTTTTTGGATGACATGTCCTGCAGGGTGATTTCTTCCCGTATGCTCAGGCTTTCTCCATTTTCATCCCGTGTCTCCAGGACCATGCGATAGCGGCCCGGTCCTTGATTGTCAAGCAGGCTTGCCAGTTTGAGCGTATCAGCATTGTCGGTATTGCCATTCAGGGTAGCGACCCGACTGCTGTCCCATTGGGTGTCGCGGAAGATGTCGTTGGGAAAACGTTGCTGATAGGTCTGCTCGCTGAGCAGGAATTGATCGGCTTGCTCCCAGCGTCGCTTGCGAATCACCCGATTCGGGGGTGTCAGCTTCCAGAAAGTGATCACATAATCCCTGGCCACCTTTTGACCGCTAAAATTATTGGTGTTGATGCGCAGAATTGGTAATTGATCTCGGAAAGCGGTTTTGGGCAGATTGGTGGATACTTTCCAACTCTGATATGCTGCCTCAAAGTTTTGGGACTGAGCATGGGTCTCACCAGAAATATCAGTCACATCTACCGCAATGGTGTAGGTGAAAACTGGCTTGGTGTTGGGATCAATGCTTTCGTCCGCTTTCAACTGAAAGGGAATGATGAATTTGCCCTCTGCATCTGTGGTCAACTCGCCCCGCCCCAATTCCTGGGCCGGAGAGGAAGGCTGGGGACCGCGCCACCAGTACCAATACGGATAGCGCACATTGCGCACCACGCGGTAGCTGACTTTGGCACCATCCAGGAAAGCACCGGCAAATGACTTGGCAAAGCCACTAACTTTCAAACTGTCGCCCAATTGGTAATCTGTTTTGACCGGATCAATGCTCACCTCAAAGCGGGGGCGTTTGTATTCTTCTACCCGAAAAAA